>NZ_JBEYZD010000099.1:0-27851 GCF_040645895.1 Streptomyces olindensis
GCCGGCCGGACGCCCGGGTGGCTACGGCTACCCGCCGGCCGCCGCGCCCGCGGGCGCCCCGCCCATGCCCGCCGCGCCGCCGCCCGGCGGCCGCCCCGGCGGCTACGGCTACCCGCCGGCCGCGAGCGGCCAGCGGCCCCCGGCCGCCCCGGCCTCCGGCGGACGCACCCGCCACTGGATCGAGATCAACGGCACCCGCCACCAGATCTCCCGCCCGACGCTCGTGCTGGGCCGCAGCACCGACGCCGACGTGCGGATCGACGACCCCGGCGTCTCCCGCCGGCACTGCGAGATCCGGACCGGAACGCCCTCGACGATCCAGGATCTCGGATCCACCAACGGCATCGTGGTGGACGGGCAGCACACCACCCGCGCTACGCTCCGCGACGGCTCGCGGATCGTCGTGGGCAGTACCACCGTTATCTATAGGCAAGCCGAAGGGTGAAGCGGGGGCAATGTCAGAGCTGACCCTCACGGTCATGCGGCTGGGGTTCCTGGCCGTTCTGTGGCTGTTCGTGATCGTGGCCGTGCAGGTCATCCGGAGCGACCTGTTCGGTACGCGCGTCACCCAGCGCGGATCGCGCCGCGAGGCCGGTCGCCAGCAGCAGGCCGCCCGCCAGGCGCCGCCGCAGCAGCGCCAGCAGGCCACCGGCGGCCGGCGCGGCCGCAACGCCCCCACCAAGCTGGTCGTGACCGAGGGCACCCTCACCGGCACGACGGTCGCGCTGCAGGGCCAGACCATCACCCTGGGCCGGGCGCACGACTCGACGATCGTGCTGGACGACGACTACGCCTCCAGCCGCCATGCCAGGATCTACCCGGACCGCGACGGCCAGTGGATCGTCGAGGACCTCGGCTCCACCAACGGCACGTACCTGGACCGGACCCGGCTGACGACTCCCACACCGATTGCGCTGGGCGCGCCGATCCGCATCGGCAAGACCGTCATCGAGCTGCGGAAGTAGTACGACAATGAGCGAGCGGAGCGAGCACGCAGTGGCGGGCCCCACCCCGGGCCCCGGCGCGCTCCCGACCGGAGGGTGGGCAGTGTGGCTCGACACGACCGGCTGTACCCGGAGCCGACAGGCGAGGTGCGCATGAGTCTGTCACTGCGCTTCGCGGCCGGATCGCACAAGGGCATGATCCGGGAGGGCAACGAGGACTCCGGATACGCCGGCCCACGGCTGCTCGCCATCGCCGACGGCATGGGCGGCGCCGCCGCCGGCGAGGTCGCCTCCTCCGAGGCCATCTCCACCATCGTCGCCCTCGACGACGACGTCCCCGGCTCCGACATCCTCACCTCGCTCGGCACGGCGGTCCAGCGCGCCAACGACCAGCTGCGCTCCATGGTCGAGGAGGACCCCCAGCTGGAGGGCATGGGGACCACCCTCACCGCGCTGCTGTGGACCGGCCAGCGCCTCGGCCTGGTGCACGTCGGCGACTCCCGCGCGTACCTGCTCCGCGACGGCGTGCTCACCCAGATCACGCAGGACCACACCTGGGTGCAGCGCCTGGTCGACGAGGGCCGCATCACCGAGGAAGAGGCCACCACCCACCCGCAGCGCTCGCTCCTGATGCGCGCGCTCGGCTCCGGCGACCACGTCGAGCCGGACCTCTCCATCCGCGAGGTCCGCGCCGGCGACCGCTACCTGATCTGCTCCGACGGCCTGTCCGGCGTGGTGTCCCACCAGACCCTGGAGGACACCCTCGCCAGCTACCAGGGTCCCCAGGAGACCGTCCAGAACCTCATCGAGCTGGCCCTGCGCGGCGGCGGCCCGGACAACATCACCGTCATCGTCGCCGACGTCCTCGACCTCGACACCGGCGACACCCTCGCCGGGCAGCTCTCCGACACCCCGGTCGTCGTCGGCGCCGTCGCCGAGAACCAGCACCAGCTGCACGACAACGGCATCATGCAGACCCCCGCCGGCCGCGCCTCCGGGCTCGGCCGCCAGGGGCACGGCGGCGGGGGCGGCGAATTCGGCCCGCCCGGCTCCGGCGACACCACCGGCTACATCCCGGCGACGGGCTTCGGCTACGGCGACGACGACTTCGTCAAGCCGCGCAAGAAGGGCCGCTGGCTGAAGAGATCCTTCTACGGCGCCCTCGCGCTCGCCGTCATCGGCGGCGGACTGTACGGCGGCTGGCGCTGGACGCAGACGCAGTACTACGTCGGCGCCCAGGACGAGCACGTCGCGCTGTACCGGGGCATCAGCCAGGACCTGGCCTGGGTCTCGCTCTCGAAGGTCGAGAAGGACCACCCCGAGATCGAACTCAAGTACCTGCCGCCCTACCAGCAGAAGCTGGTCAAGGCGACCATCGCCGAGGGCGGGCTGAAGAACGCCCAGGCGAAGATCCAGGAACTGTCGGTGCAGGCCTCCGCGTGCAAGAAGGAAGCGCAGCGGCGCGAGGCCGAGAGCCGGAACAACGCCAAGACCGGCGAGGGCGAGGCCGGCGGCACCACGGGAACCACTCCCGCCTCCTTCACGTCCAAGGCCACACCGACGCCGAACCCGTCGAACCCGTCGGGCTCGCCGTCGGCGCCTGAGAAGTCCTCGCCCCCGACCACGACCGCACCCACTCCCAGCCCCGGCCCCAGCCTCTCGGAGGAAGAGCAGAAGGTCGTCTCGCTGTGCGGTAAGCAGTAGGCAAGCCGTGAGAGGCCCCGTCACACGATGAGCAGTACTACGAACTCGCCGACGCACCACACGTCCACGATCGGCGCGATCGGCGCCCCGAGCCGACGCAACACCGAACTGGCTCTGCTGGTGTTCGCCGTCGTCATCCCGGTCTTCGCCTATGCCAACGTCGGGCTGGCCCTGAACGACTCGGTGCCGCCCGGCCTGCTGAGCTACGGCCTCGGACTCGGCCTGCTCGCGGGCGTCGGCCACCTCGTCGTACGGAAGTTCGCCCCGTACGCGGACCCGCTGATGCTGCCGCTCGCGACGCTGCTGAACGGACTCGGACTGGTCGTCATCTGGCGCCTGGACCAGTCCAAGCGGCTCAGCAACTACGCCGAGGCCGCGCCGCGCCAGCTGCTGTACTCGGCGATGGGCGTGGCCCTGCTGGCCGTCGTACTGATCTTCCTCAAGGACCACCGCGTCCTGCAGCGCTACACCTACATCTCCATGGCCGGAGCGCTGTTCCTGCTGATCCTGCCGCTCGTGCCGGGCCTCGGCGCGAACATCTACGGCGCCAAGATCTGGATCAAGATCCCCGGCCTCGGCACCCTGCAGCCCGGTGAATTCGCCAAGATCGTCCTCGCGGTCTTCTTCGCCGGCTACCTCATGGTGAAACGAGACGCGCTGGCCCTCGCCAGCCGCCGCTTCATGGGCCTGTACCTGCCCCGCGGCCGCGACCTCGGCCCGATCCTCGTGGTCTGGGTCATCTCGATCCTCATCCTGGTCTTCGAGACCGACCTCGGTACGTCCCTGCTGTTCTTCGGGATGTTCGTCATCATGCTGTACGTCGCCACCGAGCGGACCAGCTGGATCGTCTTCGGTCTGCTGATGTCCGCCGTCGGCGCCGTCGGCGTGGCGAGCTTCGAGCCGCACATCCAGACCCGTGTGCAGGCCTGGCTCGACCCGATGCGCGAGTTCGAGCTCTCCCGCGCCGGCGTCCAGGACGGCGTCGTCCACTCCGAGCAGGCCATGCAGGCCCTGTGGGCCTTCGGCTCCGGCGGCACCCTCGGCACCGGTCTCGGCCAGGGCAACTCCGACCTCATCGGCTTCGCCGCCAACTCCGACTTCATCCTCGCCACCTTCGGCGAGGAGCTCGGTCTGGCCGGCGTCATGGCGATCCTGCTCCTCTACGGCCTGATCATCGAAAGGGGCGTGCGCACGGCGCTCGCGGCCCGCGACCCGTTCGGCAAGCTGCTGGCCATCGGCCTGTCCGGCGCCTTCGGCCTCCAGGTCTTCGTCGTCGCCGGCGGTGTCATGGGTCTCATCCCGCTGACCGGCATGACGCTGCCGTTCGTGGCCTACGGCGGTTCCTCCGTGATCGCCAACTGGGCGTTGATCGGCATCCTGCTGCGCATCAGCGACACCGCCCGACGCCCGGCCCCCGCTCCCGCCGCCAACCCCGACGCCGAGATGACCCAGGTGGTCCGCCCGTCATGAACAAGCCCCTGCGCCGGATCGCGATCTTCTGCGGTCTGCTCGTCCTGGCACTGCTGATCCGCGACAACTGGATCCAGTACGTCAAGGCCGACGAGCTGAGGACCGACACCAAGAACCGCCGCGTCTCCATCGAGCGCTACGCCTCACCGCGCGGCGACATCATCGTCGGCGGCGACCCCATCACCGGGCACGCGACGACCACCTCGGGCGACTTCAAGTACAAGCGCACCTACAAGGACGGCCCCATGTGGGCGCCCGTCACCGGCTTCGTCTCGCAGGCCTTCGGCGCCAACCAGCTGGAGTCCATCGAGGACGGCATCCTCACCGGCAACGACGACCGGCTCTTCTTCCGCAACACGCTCGACATGCTCACGGGCAAGAAGAAGGAAGGCGGCAACGTCGTCACGACGCTCAACGCCGACGCGCAGAAGGCCGCCTACAACGGCCTGAAGAAGCAGGGCGGCAAGGGCGCGGTGGTGGCGCTGGAGCCGTCCACCGGCAAGATCCTGGCGCTGGCCTCCTTCCCGTCGTACGACCCCTCGTCGATCGCGGGCAACAGCGACAAGGACGCCGAGGCCTGGAAGAAGCTCGACAAGAAGAACAACCCCGACGACCCGATGCTCAACCGGGCCCTGCGCGAGACGTACCCGCCCGGCTCGACCTTCAAGGTCCTCACCGCGGCCGCCGCCCTGGAGGACGGCCTCTACACGGACCCGGACGCGAAGACCGACTCGCCCGACCCGTGGGTCATGGAGGGCACCACCACCAAGCTGCCCAACGAGGGCAACATCCCCTGCAAGAACGCGACGCTGCGCGTGGCGCTGCAGTACTCCTGCAACACCGTCTTCGGCAAGATCGGCTCCGACCTCGGCAACGACAAGATGCTGGACATGGCCAAGAAGTTCGGCTTCACCGAG
The DNA here is from genome assembly GCF_040645895.1 of Streptomyces olindensis. Taxonomy (NCBI): domain Bacteria; kingdom Bacillati; phylum Actinomycetota; class Actinomycetes; order Kitasatosporales; family Streptomycetaceae; genus Streptomyces; species Streptomyces olindensis. Next base: position 5,036 of record NZ_JBEYZD010000099.1, read on the forward strand.
GAGCAGTACACCCCGGTCCGCTCCAGCGCGTCGGTGTTCTCCGACGACATGAACGCGTCGCAGACCGCGCTCTCCTCCATCGGCCAGTTCAACACCGCCGCGACCCCGCTGCAGATGGCCATGGTCGCCTCGGCCGTCGCCAACAACGGCACCCTCATGAAGCCGTACATGGTCGACGAGCTCCAGGCCCCGAACGTCGACACCATCGAGAAGACCGAGCCCGAGGAGATGAGCCAGCCGCTGTCGGCGAAGAACGCCCAGATCCTCCAGTCGATGATGGAGACGGTCGTCGACAAGGGCACGGGCTCCAGGGCCAAGATCGACGGCGTCAAGGTCGGCGGCAAGACCGGTACCGCCCAGCACGGCGTCGACAACAGCGAGAACCCCTACGCGTGGTTCATCTCCTACGCCAAGGACGCCGACGGCAGCGCACCGGTCGCCGTGGCGGTCGTGATCGAGGACGACAACGCCGTCCGTGACGACATCTCCGGCGGCGGCCTCGCGGCACCGATCGCGAGGAACGTGATGGAGGCGGTCATCAACAGCAAGAAGTGACCCCGCTCACGTCTGCTTCACATCGGTGCACGTTGCGATACCGGTCCTGTATCGGCTGACGGGCTTGGCCAGGTCACACAAAACAAGCCGGGTACGGTAGGCCCGGACGGCAGCCTCCGACCGTACAAGCTTCCGGTCGGGACCGACGGAGAGGGCTGGTAGGTAGCTATGGAAGAGCCGCGTCGCCTCGGCGGCCGGTACGAACTGGGCCAGGTGCTCGGGCGTGGTGGCATGGCGGAGGTCTACCTCGCGCATGACACCCGCCTCGGCCGCACCGTGGCGGTGAAGACGCTGCGCGCGGACCTCGCGCGCGACCCTTCCTTCCAGGCCCGGTTCCGCCGGGAGGCCCAGTCGGCCGCCTCGCTCAACCATCCCGCGATCGTCGCGGTCTACGACACGGGCGAGGACTACATCGACAACGTGTCGATCCCGTACATCGTGATGGAGTACGTCGACGGCTCCACGCTCCGTGAGCTCCTCCACAGCGGCCGCAAGCTGCTGCCGGAGCGGGCCATGGAGATGACCATCGGCATCCTCCAGGGCCTGGAGTACGCCCACCGCAACGGCATCGTCCACCGCGACATCAAGCCCGCGAACGTCATGCTGACGCGCAACGGCCAGGTCAAGGTGATGGACTTCGGCATCGCCCGGGCCATGGGCGACTCCGGCATGACGATGACCCAGACCGCGGCGGTCATCGGCACGGCCCAGTACCTCTCGCCGGAGCAGGCGAAGGGCGAGCAGGTCGACGCCCGCTCCGACCTGTATTCCACGGGCTGTCTGCTGTACGAGCTGCTGACCGTCCGTCCGCCCTTCGTCGGCGACTCCCCGGTGGCCGTGGCCTACCAGCACGTCCGGGAGGAACCGCAGGCGCCGAGCGTCTTCGACCCCGAGATCACGCCCGAGATGGACGCGATCGTGCTGAAGGCGCTCGTCAAGGACCCGGACTACCGCTACCAGTCGGCCGACGAGATGCGCGCCGACATCGAGGCCTGCCTGGACGGCCAGCCGGTCGCGGCCACGGCCGCCATGGGCTCCGTCGGCTACGGCGGCTACCCCGACGACCAGCCGACGACGGCCCTGCGCGCGGACTCCGGCGCGGGCGCCACGTCGATGCTGCCCCCCATGAACCCGGACGACGGCGGCTACGGCTACGACGACCGCCCCGACCGGCGCCGCGGCCAGCAACGCAAGTCCAACACCTCGACGATCCTGCTCGTGGTGGCGGGCATCCTCGTGCTGGTCGGAGCGATCCTGATCGGACGGTGGGCGTTCAGCGGCAACGGCGCGGGCGACGACACCCTGCCGGCACCCAACTTCGTCGGCGAGACCGAACAGAACGCCCGGAAACTCGCGACCAACTCCGACCTGCAACTGACGTTCTCGAAGAAGCCCTGCGAGAACCAGGCCAAGGGCAACATCTGCACCCAGGACCCGAAGGCCGGCACGGACGTGCAGAAGGGCGACACCATCGCCCTGGTGGTGTCGGCCGGAGCGCCGAAGGTGGCGGTGCCGAGCGTCGTCGGCGAAAGCCTCGACGACGCCAGGGCGAAGCTGGAGGGCGACAAGTACCAGTTCGTGGTCGAGACGAAGGCCAAGGAGTCCTCGGAGGACCCCGGCACCGTCCTCGAGCAGGACCCGGAACTGGGCGCCGAGGTGGAGAAGGGCTCCACCATCACCCTCACCATCGCCAAGGCCGAAGCGAAGTCCACCGTCCCGGACGTCCTCGGCCAGAGCTGTGACGCGGCCAAGCAGCAGATGCAGGCCAGCGACCTGGTCGGCAACTGCACCGAGGTCGAGACGGACGACGACAACCAGGTGGGCAAGGTCATCGCGACCACCCCGCAGGCCGGCACCTCCGTCGACAAGAACTCGTCGGTCGCCATCCAGATCGGCAAGAAGAAGGAACAGCAGAAGACCGCGGTGCCGAGCGTCGTCGGCCAGACGGTCGGCCAGGCCAAGCAGACGCTCGCGGGATTCGGCTTCACGAAGATCCAGTTCGCGAACGGCAGTGACCAGAGCGACAACGCGATCGTCGCCGGACAGGACCCACAGGGCAACACCGAGGTCGACGACCCGGCGAACACGACGATCACTCTGCAGACCGTCGGCTTCGGGAACAACGGCGGCAACAACAACGGCGGCGGCAACAACGGCGGCATCTTCGGCGGCGTCACCGGCCGCGACGAGGACTGACCTCGGCGGACGACCCCGGCACCCGGAGAGGTGCCGGGGTCTTCCTGTATCGAGCCGTGCGGATGACGACTCCGCACCGTGACCTTACTCACATGATGGTCCGTCAGTTTTGTTTTGCTTCTCCCACATTGATCGTTTGCGGGACCCATGGGCCACCAGTACGTTGTCGCTGCCGCAGAGCGGATGCGCATCCGCGTCCGCCTGCAGATCTTGGGGAGAGATCCATGCGCAGAGCGATATCACTACTTTCGGCCGCGTTCGTGATGCTCGTCGGTGGGATCGCCTTCGCCCCGACAGCCAGCGCCGCCGGCTACGGGTGCAGCGGGAACCTGATCGACACCTACTCGGTCAAGACCGACGGCGGGACCAAGTGGGGGGTCCTGAATCTCTACTACAGCACCGCCAACGGCGGTACCAACTGCGCCGCGGTCGTCGACACCTACTGGGGCACCGGCACCACCAAGCTCATGGTGGTGAACATCTGGAAGTGCAGGGCCGGGACCACTCCGGGTGGCACCTGCCTGATCGACCAGCAGGACCACGACAGCGGCAACTTCTCGTCGTACGCCGGGCCGGTCTCCGTCACGGGTACCGCCAGCCGCTGCATCCATGTGGACGGGACGATCTGGAACCCGTCCCGTACGGCAGCCGCGTCCGTCAACGCCAACGCGGTGCACTGCTGACAGCAGCCGATCCGGCTGGGCCTCCTGAGCTGCTCGACGACTGTCGAGGTCAACGGCTGAGGAGGCTCTGCCTTTTTGTCGTGCGTCTCGGGAGCAAGCCGTTCAGCGCAGTTCCTTCGGCGGCGTCCGGTCCGCGTCCACCTTCTCGACCCGCTCCAGCTCGCCCCACACGATGTACCGGTACGTGCTCGTGTACACCGGCGTGCACGTCGTCAGCGTGATGTAGTGGCCCGGCTTCTTCCTGCCGGACTCCTTGGGGACCGCCGAGAGGACCTTGACGTTGTACTTCGAGGTCTCGGGAAGGATGGCGTAGGTCTTGTAGACGTACCACTTGTCCTTCGTCTCGAAGACGATCGGGTCGCCCTTTTTGATCTTGTCGATGTTGTGGAACTTGGCCCCGTGCCCGTCGCGATGGGCGGCGAGGGAGAAGTTGCCGTTCTTCCCCGACATGGGCAGGGCCGACTTGACGGGCTCGGTGTAGTAGCCGGCCACACCGTCGTTGAGGATCTTGTTCGACGTGCCCTTCTCGACCAGGACCTCGCCGTTCCTCATCGCCGGCACGTGCAGGAAGCCGATGCCGTTCTTCGTGTCCAGCGCCCCCGGCCCGCCCCGGCCCTGCGCCCAGTCGTCACGGACCCGGTCGGCCTGCTTGCCGGCCGCACGGTCGGCGACGACGTTCGTCCACCACAGCGAGTAGACGACGAACAGGCCGAGGACCAGGCCCGCGGTGATGAGGAGTTCCCCGAAGACGCTGACCGCCCGCGCGATCGGTCCGGGCCTGCGGCGCGCCGCAGGCCGCCGCGACGCCGCGCCGGTGTGCTCTTCGTGGTCCGTGTCGGTGGTCGCTGCCACTGGTCATCTGCCCTTAACTGACGAGCGCATCCGGCTTGCCCTTGCTGCGCGGCCGTTCCTCGACCATCTTGCCCCAGACGATCATCCGGTACTTGCTGGTGAACTCCGGCGTGCACGTGGTCAGCGTGATGTAACGGCCGGGCTCGGTGAATCCCGACCCCACGGGGATCGGGTTCAGGACGCTCGTGTTGCTCGGCGGGGTCACCGGCAGGATCGACGCCATCTTGTAGACGTAGTACTCGTCCTGCGTCTCCACGACGATCGGATCGCCCGGCGTGAGCCTGTTGATGTACCGGAACGGTTCTCCGTGGGTGTTCCGGTGGCCCGCGAGCCCGAAGTTCCCGGTCTTGTCACTGGGCATCGCGGTCTTCAGCGCACCCTCGGCGTAGTGGCCGACCATGCCCCGGTCGAGGACGCCCTTGTTGCTGGTGCCCTCCGCGATCGGCACCACCACGTCCAGCTTCGGGATGTGCAGGATGGCGAAGCCCTGCCCCGGCTCGAACGCCCCCGGGTTGCGCTTGCCGTTCGCCCAGTCGTCCTGGAGGCTGCTGGCCTCCTTGCCGGCCTGCGCGTGCGCCCGCACGTTCGTCCACCACAGCTGGTAGGTGACGAACAGCAGCATCAGCACGCCGGTCGTGATGAAGACCTCGCCTATGGCCCGGCTGGCGACCACCGCGGGGCCCGGCTTGCGCGCCCGCGCCTGCCGCCGCGCCTCGACCCGCGACAGCGGCGCCCGGGGCTCGTCCGCCGGGCGGGTGTCCGGCGCGCCGCCACGGCGCCCGTGACGGCGTTTGGCGGCCTTCCTGCGGGCCGCCCGGCCCCCGTGGGCCCCTCCGTCGCTCCGCGAGCCGGCGGCGGCCGCAGAGCCCGGTATGGAGTCATCGGCCGCGGGCGGCGGATCCGGTATCCGCAGCGCCACCGTCTCCTCGTCGACCGGAGGCAGCAACGGCTCCTCCGGGACGGGCTCGTAGGACGCCGCGTACGGCTCCGCCTCCGCCTGAGGCGGCTGCGACTCGTACGGCGGCTCGTACGACTGCGGCTCGTACGGCTGCGCCTGGGGTTCCGGCACCGGCTCGTACGACTGCGTCGGCGGCTGCTGTGGCGGCGACTGCCGCTGCGACGGCCGCTGCGGCTCCGGCGGGTACGACTGCGGCTGCGCTCCCGGCTGCGGAGACGCACCGTACGCCCCTGCGTCCGACCAGTCCTCGAACGCACCCGGCACCCCGTACGACTGCTGCCCGTACGAGGTGTCGGACTCGCGCTCGGGGCGCAGCGCCGTCACGCCGTGGCCCTGCCCACCACCGGGGCGAGCCCGGCCGACCTCGCCACCGCGCCCTCGTCGCCGCACTCCACCAGCCAGTTGGCCAGCATCCGGTGTCCGTGCTCGGTCAGCACCGACTCGGGGTGGAACTGGACGCCCTCCACCGGCAGTTCGCGGTGCCTGAGGCCCATCACGATGCCGTCGTGCGTCCGGGCCGTGACCTCCAGCTCGGCCGGGACCGTCGCCGGCTCGGCGGCCAGCGAGTGGTAGCGCGTCGCCGTGAAGGGCGAGGGCAGGCCGGCGAAGACACCCCCGCCGCCGTGCTCCACCAGGGAGGTCTTGCCGTGCAGCAGCTCGGGCGCCCGGTCCACCACACCGCCGTACGCCACCTGCATCGACTGCATGCCCAGACAGACGCCGAAGACCGGCACACCCGTGTCGGCGCAGTGCCGGACCATGTCCACGCAGACGCCCGCCTCCTCCGGCGTCCCCGGGCCAGGGGAGAGCAGGACACCGTCGAAACCGTCCTGGGCGTGCGCCGTCGAGACCTCGTCGTTGCGCAGGACCTCGCACTCGGCGCCCAGCTGGTACAGGTACTGGACCAGGTTGAAGACGAAGCTGTCGTAGTTGTCCACGACGAGAATGCGCGCGCTCACTGGTTGTCCACCGTCACATCGTTGAAGGGCAGCAGCGGTTCCGCCCACGGGAAGACGTACTGGAAAAGCACGTAGACCACGGCCACGACCAGGGCGAGTGAGATCAACGCCCTCACCCACGTGTTCCCCGGCAGATGCCGCCAGATCCAGCCGTACATGCCGTCCCTTCCGTCGTACCACGGCACCAGACCTACGCCGTACAGCCACCAGACTAACGGCGCAACGCCTCAGGTTTCCCTGCCTCCACAGGCTGGGTGGAGTCCAGGTGCGCCCAGACGATCAGCCGGTGACTGTGGCCCCATTCCGGTTCGCACGTGGTCAGCGTCAGATAGCGGCCCGAACGCGTGTACCCGGATGTACGTGGGACAGGGTCGATCACCTCGATGTCCGAGGGCACTGTTTTGTACGGGCCTTTGTCGATCCGATACGTGAACCACGTCGTGCCGTCGGTCAGCACCACCGCGTCACCGCGTCGCAGCCTGGGAAAGTCCTTGAAGGGGTCTCCGTGGGTGCGGCGGTGGCCGGCGACCGCGAAGTTCCCCTTCTGCCCCAGCTGAGCGGTCTCCGCGTAGTGCCCGAGGCCCTTCTTCAGGGTGCCGGTCGCGGTGCCCTCGAGCACCGGCTTGTTCCACGTGAAACCAAGACGCGGGATGTACATGATCGCGAAGGGCCTGCCCTCGGCGTAGGGCGCCGGCTTCGCAGGGCTCCCGGCGGACCCGGCCGGCGGACGGGGCTTCGACCACTCCTCGCGGAGCAGCTCGATCTGGTCGTCCATGACACCGTCGGCCTTCACACCGGTCCAGAACAGTACATAGACGACGAACAGCACGATCACACTGCCGACGGTGATACAGAGTTCGCTGACGGTTCTGACGATCACACGCACCGGCGGCTCCCCCGGCCTGGGCCCTACTCCACGGGCTTCGCGTAGTGCAGATCCACTGTGCCCGAGTAGCCGGGCAGAGTCACCGGGCCGTTCTCCTCGACTTTCCAGCCGAGCCCGTAGACGTTGACGTAGACCATGTAGTTCTGGATCGCCGGAGAGGCCGCGAGCGCCTTCTTCAGCTTCCCGGGGTCACCGACCGCCGTGATCTTGTACGGCGGCGAGTAGACGCGGCCCTGGAGGATCAGGGTGTTGCCGACGCAGCGCACCGCGCTGGTGGAGATCAGCCGCTGGTCCATGACCTTGATGCCCTTGGCACCGCCCTGCCACAGCGCGTTCACCACGGCCTGGAGGTCCTGCTGGTGGATGACCAGGTAGTCGGGCTGCGGCTCGGGGTAGCCCGGGAGCTTGGCGGTGGCGTCCGGCGGGGCGTCGTTGAGCGTGACCGTCAGCGAATCGCCCTTGAGCTTCTGGGTGCCCGCGCGCTTCTCCAGCGCCGCCAGCTTGTCGTCCTCCGCCTTGGTGGAACCGTCGTCCCGCTCGGCGAGCGCCTCTATGTCCTTGCGCAGAGCCCCGTTGGTCTCGTCCAGCTCGCCGTTCTCCCGGCTGCGCTCCTGGATCAGGTCGGACAGCTTCAGCAGCGAGGCGTCCGTGCGGATGTCGGTGCCCTTGGCGGTGTCGAAGCTGGTGAAGAAGATCAACCCGGCGAGAGCGAAGACGGCCGCCGTGAGGATCCGGACGGGCCGGAAACGGCGCGCGCGCTCAGGGGTGGATCCCGTCCCGGGGGAGTCGGCAGAATTGCTCAACGTACCCTTATCTCCTTCGGCGCGGCGGAAGCACTACGCTAACGGACGCCCGGGGGAGCAATCGGAGTCCCCTTACGCTGCCCCGAGACCGACCCAGTTACCTGCGCGGCCACGCAGCGCATCGACAGGAGAGACCCTCGTGCCGAAGTCACGTATCCGCAAGAAGGCCGACTACACGCCGCCGCCGTCGAAGCAGACGACCGCGATCAAGCTGAACAGCCGTGCCTGGGTCGCGCCCGTCATGCTGGCCATGTTCCTCATCGGTCTGGCCTGGATCGTCGTCTTCTACGTCACCGACGGCTCGCTGCCCATCGACGCGCTGGGCAACTGGAACATCGTGGTGGGCTTCGGCTTCATCGCGGCCGGATTCGGTGTCTCGACGCAGTGGAAGTAGCGGTCACCGGCAGGTGAACGCAGCTCTGCCCAGGGTTGTTCGCTGAGTTATCCACAGCCACTGTCCACAGGTGGAAAAGAAACGACGATCTGTGGATAACTCGCTGGGCGTTGACGCCGGTATGACGGAAGTACCGCAACTCGAAAACTTGTTCGCCCCCTGCCTGACCTGCGGAAACGTAGGTCGGTAACAGGGGGCACATGTGTTCCCGCACAGTGTGCACAAGATCCGCCACCCGCTGTGGACAACGGTCGCGCTCAGCTGAGCTGGGCCGTCCTCAGCAGGGTCAACAGCACGACCACGGCCAGGACCAGCGCGCACGTGCCGTACTGGACCAGGGCGCGTCGCTCGCGCGGGGCGTGGACCATGGCGTATCCGACGGCGACGCCGGCGACGAGGCCGCCGATGTGGGCCTGCCAGGAGATGTTGAAGCCCGGGCTGAAGGTGAAGATCAGGTTGATCACCAGCAGCGCGATGATCGGCCGCATGTCGTAGTTGAGCCGGCGCATCAGGACGGCCGTCGCACCGAAGAGGCCGAAGATCGCGCCGGAGGCGCCGAGGGTGGCGGTGTTCGGCGCGGCGAGCAGATAGGCCAGGGCGCTGCCCGCGAGACCCGAGATGAAGTAGAGGGCTAGGTAACGGACGCGGCCGAGGGCTGCTTCGAGGGGGCCGCCGAGCCACCAGAGGCTGAGCATGTTGAACGCGATGTGCCAGATCTCCTGGTGGGTGAACATCGAGGTCACCATGCGGTACCACTCGCCGCCTGCCACGCCCTGCGTGGGGGTGAAGGGTGCGGGTGGCCAGGCACCGAGCAGGACGAGGTCGTTGAGGAGCGACTCGTTGACCTGGACGGCGATGAAGACCGCCAGGTTGATGCCGATGAGGATCTTGGTGAGGAGGCGGGGGTCGGCCGTGATGGTGCCTCCGGCGATGGTCCGGGGCATGGCGGCCGTGGGCGCGTGGCCGGTGCCGGAGCCGGAGCGGACGCACTCGGGGCATTGGAAGCCGACGGAGGCGTTGACCATGCATTCGGGGCAGATCGGCCGCTCGCAGCGGGTGCAGCGGATGCCGGTCTCACGGTCCGGGTGGCGATAGCACGTGGGGACGCTGTGGGCGTTCTGCGGGCTGCCCGCAGCCTGGTCGTCCATGAGATCCCCTAAGTCCTGGTGGAAGCCGTGGTGGAAGCCGTGTGGAAGCCATGGTGGGCAAAGCCCCGCCCCGCTCATCCATACGGATGAGCGGGGCGATTGGTTCCCTGTGGGAGCTTTCGCGCTCAGCGGGTCTCGACGACGACCGACTCGATGACGACGTCGTTGACCGGGCGGTCGGTGCGCGGGTTGGTCTGGGTCGAGGCGATGGTGTCGACGACCTTCTGGCTGGCGGCGTCGGTGACCTCGCCGAAGATGGTGTGCTTGCGGTTCAGCCAGGCCGTCGGGGCGACGGTGATGAAGAACTGCGAGCCGTTGGTGCCGGGGCCGGCGTTGGCCATCGCCAGCAGGTAGGGCTTGTCGAAGCGCAGGTCCGGGTGGAACTCGTCCTCGAACTGGTAGCCGGGGCCGCCGGTGCCGTTGCCCAGCGGGTCACCGCCCTGGATCATGAATCCGCTGATCACCCGGTGGAAGACCGTGCCGTCGTAGAGCTTGTCCGTGGACTTCTTCCCGGTCTCGGGGTGCGTCCACTCCCGCTCGCCCTGGGCGAGCTCGACGAAGTTCTTGACCGTCTTGGGGGCGTGGTTCGGCAGAAGCCGGACTTCGATGTCGCCGTGATTGGTCTTCAGGGTGGCGTAGAGCTGCTCAGCCACGATCTGCCTTCCGTTGTCTTTCCGTGACTCCCTGATCCTCGCATGGACGGGGCTCCACGTCGCCCGACCTCCGTTCACCGGAGGAAAAGCGGGCCGAACGGCTGCGGAAAACCAGTCGAGTAGTCGCGGGGCGGGGGCGCGCGGCGGCGATCCGTGGCATTGTCGACGACAAGCTCACGTTGCCCCCTATTCATCCGTTCTTGTACTCGATCAACTCCATCGGCACCCGTATGCCCGTCTCGCATGGCGCGGAGCGCCCGGGCAGGCATGATCCGTAAAAGGGTGGAAAGTCGAAATACCGTACGCCACCGAGGAGGAGGAACCCGTGACCCGCATCGACAGCGTGCGCGCCGCGACCGGTTCGGCGAAGGACAGCGTGCTGCACGCCGCGGAAGTGGTGGCGCCCTACGCCGACACGGCCAAGGACAGGGCCGCGCACTACGCACACGAGGCACGCGTACGGCTAGCGCCCAAGGTGACGCAGGCCGCCGGGCAGGCACGCGTCCAGTACGGCACTCATGTGCAGCCGTATCTGGAGCAGGCCCGCACGCATGTGCCGCCGAAGGTCGACCAGGCCGCCCACGAGGCCGCCGTCCGCACACGCAAGGCCGCCCGTCAGGCGGCGGAGTACTCCCGGCCGAGGATCGAGCAGGCGGTGGCCGCGGCCGTTCCGGTCACGACCGAGGCCGCGGCTCGGAGTGCGGCCGCGATGGCCGCACTGCGCGGCCAGGTCTCGTCCAAGGAGATCCAGAGGCTGGTCCGCAGGCATGAGCGGCGGGCCAGGGCCGGTAAGGCCATGAAGACGCTGGTGATCCTGGGCGCCGTCGCGGGCGGTGCCTTCGCCGCCTGGAAGTGGTGGGACAAGCAGGCGAACCCGGACTGGCTGGTGGAACCGCCCGCCGCGACGGAGGTCCCCGAGTCCGGCCGGCTGTCCGCCGTGGACGGCAGTGGCCAGTCGGCGCTGGATCCGGAGGTCCAGGCCAAGGAGGCGGAGGAAGAGGCCGCCCGGCGCGACGACCGCTCCTGACGGTCACCGGAGCCCCCGGTACGGCGGGGCGGGAGCCTCGAGGATCGACCTCGGGGTCTCCCGCCCCGCCGTGCTGTTTCACGTGAAACACCGTCGGCGGCATACGGGAAACACCGTGGGCGGCATACGGGAGACCCCGTCGGCGGCAGCGCGGGATGCCGGGCCTGCTCATGTGCCCTTGCGCATGGCCCTGGTCAGGGCCTCGCCCGTGGCGTGGTCCGCCGGTCCCGTGCAGTCGAGGCCCAGATCGGCGGCGAGTGTCCGGACGCGCAGGTCGACGGCCGACTCGACGAGTTCGGCGAGCACGTCCGTCGCGACGCGTGCCCGGCGCATCCCCACCGCGACGGCCGCGGCTCCCAGCACCGCCGCGGGCCACCAGATCACGGTGAGCACCCCGTACAGCACTCCCCAGGCCTGGAGCCGGTGGGCGGCGGCCAGTGTCTGGCGGGCCGTGTGGAGTTCCAGTCGTGCGCCGTCCTCCACCAGCAGCCACAGCCTGGGCCAGGCGGAGGCCAGGTCGAGCCGGTACTGCTCCCACACGCGCTGCTCCACGGCGGCCAGGCGGTTCCCGGCCCGGAACGGCCGGGTGGGGGCGGCGAGGGCGATGCGGTTGCGTGCGTCGTTCAGCAGCGCCGCGCGTTCGGACAGGGCGGTGGCCTCCGCGTCTCCCGTCAGCCGGGCGCGGCCCGCCGCCACGAGGGCTTCCCGGAAGGCGTCGTCGGCCGCTCGCCAGCGCCGCAGCCGCCGGGCTGTGAGGTGGCGGGCCGGCGGCCACCGGCCTTCGGTCAGCCACAGTGCTTCGAGTCCGGCGCCCAGGGCCCTGGCCGCCTGGTCCACTCCGAAGGCACCGGCCAGCACCGCCGCCGCCGTGAGCACGATGACGCCGGGGGAGTCGCCGGCGGGGGCTGCGGCCAACTCGTCGAGGACGTCGCGGAGCCGGTCCACGTCGTGCCACCGCTCGCGGCCCAGCACGATGGCGCCGGCCAGCACCGCCAGGTACAGCAGTCCGGGCAGGACGAGCAGGGCGCTCCAGCGCTCGGCGAGTTTCCCGCCCAGTGTGCCGAGGAAGGCGCTCACGCGGGGCTCACGGGGTCACGTCGAGCAGTCCGAGGGGCTCGTCGAACACGGCACAGCGTGACGGCTCCGCCGTGGCCGGGGCTCCGGCCGGGGCCTCGACGCGGGTGCAGCGGCGGCGGGGGCAGGTCCGCACCTCCAGCAGGGCGCGCCCGCCTCCGAGTCCCGGCAACGGCTCGTAGGCGGAGCCGCCGGATACGGGGACTCCGCGGTAGGAGCCGAGGGCGGCTGTGTGGCCGGTGACGAGGAGCCGCTCCTCGAGGTCGTCGAGCTGTTCGTCGATCTCCTCCCAGGGCCTGCCCTCGCGTACTCCGGCCACCACGTTCGCCACGAGCGTCCGCAGTTCCGCGTTCTCGGCGAGGGGCCTCTCGGGGGCGGCGAGGCGGCTGCAGAGCATCGCCAGGCGTCCGTCGCGTCGTTCCCGCTCGTGCTGTCCGGCCACCGGCCCACTCCTCGTCAACTACCGTGCGTCCCGCGTCGGTTACGCACGAGGATAATGAACCTGACCGGCCGGGTGCGCGGAACCCCCGGGCCGCCGGTACTTCCACGGGGACAGACGTGAGCGATGCGGCACGGCGGGGCGGGATCCTCCTCGCGCACTACCTGGAGCACGGCGAGCGCTCCGCGCTGGACCGTGCCGTCGGTCTGCTCCGGCAGGGCCTGGGCGAGACGCCCCGGGGCGGTCCGGAGAACACCGCCTGCCGGACCAATCTCCTGGCCGCTCTGACTCTGCGCTGGTCGGCGACCGGTGACCCGCGCGATCTCGGCGGCCTCCTCGTACTGGGCCGCACCACCGCGGCCGGGTCGCCCACCGCGCAGGACCTCGCCGTGCTCGGGCAGGCGCTGATGGACAGCCACGAGCGGACCGGCACACCGGGGGAACTCGACGAGGCCATCGAGGTGTTCTGCCGTGCCGCGGCCCTGCCGGATGCGGGCGATCAACTCATGTCCGTACTGAACACCCGGGCTCTGGCGCTGCTCGACCGTTTCCGCCTGGCGGGCCGCCTGTCCGACCTGGCCACCGCGGAGACCGATCTGCGGCGGGCGCTGACCCTGCCGGACGGTGACCCCGGTTTCCGGCCCCGTGTGGTGGCCAACCTCGCCGAGGTCCGGTTCCGCCGGTACCGGGCCGGTGACGAGCCGGCCGCCCTGACGGAAGCCGTGGATCTGCACCGCGCGGCGGTCGCGGGTCTCCCGGCCGGCGCTCCTGAGCGGCCCGCGATGCTGCGCGGTCTGGGCGAGTGCCTGGCTGCCGCCGCGGACGCGCGGGTGCCGCGGGCGGCGGTCGAGGGCATCCTCGTCTGCCGGCAGGGGCTGGATCTCGCCCCGGCCGGGCACCCCGAGCACGGGGGGCTCCTGAGCTGCCTCGGGGTGCTGCTGCGGATGGCGGTCGAGCGCGGTGAACTCGGTGTCGACGCGCTGGCCGAGGCCACGGACACCCTGCGGATGGCCTTGGACAGCACACCGCCCGCTCACCCGGACCGGCCCCAACGGCTGATGCGGCTGGGCGACGTCCTGCACCGGCACTCGCTCCTGGCGGGCGAGCCGGGCCTGCTGGACGAGGCGATCGAGTTGCTGCGCCAGGCCGTCGCCGGGTTCGCCGGCCGCCCGTCGGAGCAGGAACACCACGACGGGGCGCGCATCAATCTGGCCCTGGCCCTGCACCGACGCCATCTGGCCACGGGGGATCTGGCCTCGCTCCGCGAATCCGCCGTCCTCATCCGGGAGCTGCGGGGTGCGGGCGGCCCACTTGCTCGTGACAGCACCGCCTTGAGGAACGCGAGCGGGATCTTGCAGAGCCTGGCCGCGGACGATCCCCAGGCCGGTGACACCGCCCGCGAGGCCGCGGAGACGGCCCGCGCCGCGCTGCGCCGCGCTCCGGACGGAGCTGTGGTACGAGCGGACCGGCTCGACATCTTGGCCAATGCCCTCATGGTCCGGGCGCGCTCCGACGACCTGGGCGAGCAGGCGGACAGCGACCTCGCCGAAGCGGTCACCCTGCTCGAAGAGGCCGTGAGCCTGCTGCCGCCCGACTCCCCCGACTTCGCCGGCACGCTGCAGAGCCTGGGCGCAGCCTGGCTCCACAAGGCGGAACTCACCGGGGAACGAGCGGCCGCCGAGCAGGCGATCACCGCACTCGGCCGGGCGGTGATCGCCGGTGAGCGGTGGCCAGGCCGACGGGCGCTCCACGAAGCCCAGCACGCCGACGCGCTGTGTCTGCTGTACGACTGGGACGGCGACCCGGGCGTCCTGCGTGCGGCCGTGCGCGGGTACCGCCGGGCCGCTCTCACCGTCGAGGCACCTGCCCTTGAGCGTGCGGCCACCGCCCGCGCCTGGGGTGACGCGGCCGTGGAGTGCGAGGGAGCGACCGCCGCCCTGGAGGCCTACCGGCTCGCCGTCGAGTTGCTGCCGCGGGTCGCCCCGCGCCATCTCGCCCGCGCCGATCAGCAGCGGACACTGGCCCGGCTGAGCGGCCTGGCCGCCCGCGCCGCCGCCTGCGCTGTCGACGCCGGTGACGTGCGGCTGGCGGTGCGACTCCTGGAACAGGGGCGTGGCACGCTCCTCGGCCACCTCCTGGAGGCCCGCGGCGAGATGACGGAACTGCGCGCGGCCCACCCCGCGGCCGCCGCCCGCCTCGCCACCCTGCGCGACCGCCTGGACGAGGTGTCCCTCGGTCCCCACGCAACCGTCGGCACCTCCGATGAACGCCATGCGCTCGGCGCGCGCTGGGAGGAGGAGCTGAGGAGCGTGCGCCGGCTGCCCGGGTTCGCGGACTTCCTGGCGCTGCCGTCGCTCGACGAGCTGATGACCTGCGCCGACCAGGGACCCGTCGTTCTGCTGTACGGCGGACCACGGCGTGGTGACGCCTTGGTCCTCACGGGCCCCGGCGGCCCCGTGCGGCACCTCGCGCTGCCCGCGCTCGGCGAAGCGGCCGTGGCACGGCAGGCGGCACGGTTCCGGGACGCCCTCGCCGCCTCTCGCGTGCCCGGCGAGGAGCGGGACGCGCAGAGCGTCCTGCACGAAGTGCTGGCCTGGCTCTGGGACAGCGCGGTCGGCCCGGTGCTCGACGCGCTCGCCCCGCCCTCGGGCCCGCTCCAGCGCTTGTGGTGGTCACCTGGCGGAGCGCTGTCCGCCCTGCCGCTGCACGCGGCCGGCCACCGCGGCGACCCGGAGCGCACGGCCCTGGACCGCGTCGTCTCCTCGTACATCCCGACCCTGCGGGCCCTGCGCCACGCCCGCGCTCGGGAGCGACGCCCGGTGGCTGCGGCGGGCTCGTTGCTGACCGTCGTGCAGAGCGAGGCGGCCGGCGACCGGCACCCGCTGCCCGGAGCGGAGCGCGAGGCGGAGGCGCTCCACGCGCTGCTGCCGACACGACGCCTGGCGGGTCCCGAGGCCACCTTCGACGCCGTGTACGCGGCGCTGCCCCGCCATCCGTACGCCCACTTCGCCTGCCACGGCGTCAGCGACCCGGCCGATCCGTCGGCCGGCCGACTGCTCCTGCACGACCACGCCGAACAACCCCTGACCGTGCGCCACATCTCGCGTCTCGACCTGTCGGAGGCGCGGCTGGCGGTGCTGTCGGCGTGTGAGACCTCCCGCACGGCCGGCCCGCTGGCGGACGAGGCGATCCACATCACCTCGGCCTTCCAGGTGGCGGGCTACCCGCATGTCGTCGGCACGCTGTGGCCGGTGCACGACGTGGTGGCGCGGCGGGTGGCCAAGGAGTTCTACAGCGGGTTGAGGGCCGGGCCCCGGATGCCGGGCGCTCCCGCACTGGACACCGGACGCGCGGCCGTGGCGCTGCACCACGCGGTGCGCGCATGTCGCGCACGCTACGAGGAAAGCCCGAGCCTGTGGGCGGCGCATGTCCACGCAGGCGCCTGACCGGCTCGCTTGTGCGCACCGTACCCGCCGTGTCACTCTGCGTGTCAGGAGCGGCGGGGGGATCCATGAAACTGAAGAACCTGTTCCGGCGGGGCGGCGGCGAACCGGCCCCGCGGCAGACCATCGAGATCCGGCTGGCGCCCGAGCAGTTGCTGCCCCTGATGCTCAACGAGCGCATCGAGCGGCTCGGCCCTTCCCACCCCGAGACCGTGGAGGTGGGACACCGACTGGCCGTCGTCCTCGCGCGCAAGCCGGAACACCGCGCCCAGGCGCTCGATCTCTTCCGGCAGGTGACGAGCACCAAGGCCGACACCCTCGGCGAGACCCACCCCGAGACGCTGGCCGTCATGGCGGAGTGCGCGGCCCTGCTGCACGTCGACGGGCAGCCCGCGACGGCCGAGGAGACGTGGCGGTACGTCTTCGAGACCCGCAGGCGGGACCTCGGCCCGGCGCACCCCGACACCCTGTCCGCCGCCTGCGGCCTCGCCCAGGCGCTGAGCACACTGCGCCGCGGCCCGGAAGCGGCGGCCCTGTGGCGGCATGTCGTCGACCACCGCACACGCAAGCCCGGCGAGGATCACCCGGACACCCGGACCGCCCTGCACAATCTCGCGGTGTCCCTGCTCGAGATGGCACAGCCGGCGGAGGCCGAGACCATCTTCCGTCGTCTGCTGCGCACCAGTGGACCGCGCGAGGACGACGAGCACCCCCTGGTCGACGTCCGGGCAAACCTGGCGACTTCCCTCTATCTCCAGGGCAAGCGGGAAGGGGCCGAGGCCGAGTTCCGAGCCGTCCTGGCCGAACAGGAGCGCCGCTCGGGTCCGGACAATCCGCACACGCTCAGCACTCGACACAACTTGGCCAAGGTGCTGAACGACCTAGGCCGCGTCGAAGAGGCGGAGTCGTTGCTGCGTACCCTCCTGGCCGGCTGCGCCCGGGCTCTGGGCGAGGAGCACCTGGACACCCACCGCACCCGGGAGAACCTGGCCTCCGTCCTCCTCGCCCGGGGCGACGGCCGCGAGCAGGAGGCCGTGCGTCTGCTCCGGCGCTGCCTGAACGGCTACCGCACGCAGCTCGGCGAGAACCACCCCCTGACCCGCGCCGCGGGCGAGAGGCTGACGGCGCTGGCCGACCACCACGCCTGACCGCCCCCGGCGGCACGCGCAAAAATGCCCTCCGCACCGCGTTTCCGCAGTTCGGAGGGCATTTCCGAGGGTGGAGCCTAGGGGAGTCGAACCCCTGACATCTGCCATGCAAAGACAGCGCTCTACCAACTGAGCTAAGGCCCCGGAAGAGGACGTCCGACCGGAAGAAAACGCGTACCGGCGAGCGTCGGAGACCAGAGTACCGGGTCACCCCCGTGGTTCCGCAAAAAGATTGGGGGTCCCCGTCGCCGACCACTCTCCGTAAGATGCTCGGCGTGGTTCGCTACCGCGAACCGCCGTACATGGGGAAGCGATGGGGAGACGCAATGGACGCCGCACAGCAGGAAGCGACCGCAAGAGCGCGGGAACTGCAGCGGAACTGGTACGGGGAGCCGTTGGGGGCGCTCTTCCGTAGGCTCATCGACGATCTTGGTCTCAACCAGGCTCGTCTCGCGGGGGTTCTGGGACTGTCCGCGCCGATGCTGTCGCAGCTGATGAGCGGTCAGCGGGCGAAGATCGGCAACCCGGCCGTGGTGCAGCGGGTGCAGTTGCTGCAGGACCTGGCGGGGCAGGTCGCGGACGGCAGCGTGAGCGCCGCCGAGGCCACCGAGCGCATGGAGGAGATCAAGAAGTCACAGGGGGGCTCCGTGCTCAGCAACACCACGCAGACGACGAGCAGTTCGGGGGCGCCCACGGTCAAACGCGTCGTCCGCGAGATCCAGTCGCTGCTGCGCTCGGTCGCGGCGGCGGGCGACATCATCGAGGCCGCGGACACCCTCGCCCCGAGCCACCCGGAACTGGCAGAGTTCCTCCGGGTGTACGGAGCGGGCCGCACCTCGGACGCGGTCGCGCACTACCAGTCCCACCAGAGCTGATCCCGCCGCCCGGCGCCGAAGGGGGTTCGGCAGCGGGCACGAGGTGAGTTACGGGGGTCGCGTCGCGGTACGGACGGGCACGTGGGGGCGTGTGCCGTACGGGGGACCGGTCGACGCCAGGGGGATGTGTATCGCTCATCGGGGGAGTCGTTCCGCCCGGCGGGGAGTCGTACCACCCGTCGAGGGGGAAGCAAGGGGGGAAACCGCAGGGGGAGGAGCGACGTACAGCCATGGGTGAGGTCTTCGCCGGCCGGTACGAACTGGTCGACCCGATCGGACGCGGAGGGGTCGGCGCCGTCTGGCGCGCCTGGGACCACCGCCGCCGCCGCTATGTCGCCGCCAAGGTCCTGCTCCAGAGCGACGCGCACTCGCTGCTGCGCTTCGTCCGCGAACAGGCCCTGCGGATCGACCACCCCCATGTGCTCGCCCCCACCAGCTGGGCCGCCGACGACGACAAGGTCCTGTTCACCATGGACCTGGTGGCCGGCGGTTCGCTGGTCCATCTCGTCGGGGACTACGGCCCCCTGCCGCCGGCCTTCGTCTGCACCCTGCTCGACCAGCTGCTGTCCGGGCTGGCCGCGGTGCACGCGGAGGGCGTCGTGCACCGTGACGTGAAACCCGCGAACGTGCTGCTGGAGGCCACGGGCACGGGCCGGCCACGGCTGCGGCTGTCCGACTTCGGCATCGCGATGCGGCTGGGGGAGCCCCGGCTGACGGAGACCAACCTCGTGGTGGGGACGCCCGGTTACCTGGCGCCCGAGCAGATGATGGGTGCCGAGCCGGACTTCCCGGCCGACCTGTTCGCCGTGGGGCTGGTCGCGCTGTACCTGCTGGAGGGCGCCAAGCCGGACAGCAAGGCACTGATCCAGTACTTCGCCGAGCACGGGACGCCCGGTGCGCCCAAGGGCATCCCGGAGCCGCTGTGGCAGGTGGTGGCCACGCTCCTCCAGCCGGACCCGCAGGCACGGTTCCGTACGGCCACGGGGGCGCGCAAGGCCCTCGCCGCAGCGGCGGAGCTCCTCCCGGAGCCTGGCCCGGACGACGAGCTGATCGAGATCTTCGACCAACTCGGGCCACTGCCCACCGGGTTCGCGCCGGAGGGACCGCTGGTGAGAGCGCGGGGGCTGGGACCGGGAGAAGATCCGCAGGGACGGACGTCGGGCACGGAACGGCCCGATCCGGCGGCGGAGGCGTTGCGGTCCGGCCCGGCGGCGGGACCGTCGCGATCCGGCCCAGTGGCGGGACCGTCGCGGCCCAGCCCGGCGGCGCAAGCTTCGCCGTCCGGCCCGGCGGCAGACGCGGAGTGGTCCGGCCCGGCGGCAGACGCGGAGTGGTCCGGCCCGGCGCCAAGCGCGGAGTGGTCCGGTTCGCCGTCGGGGGCTTCGCCGTCCGGCCCGACGGCAGGTGCGGCGCACTCGGGCCCGACGGGAGGCGCAGTGCAGTCCGGCCCGGCGGCAGACGCGGTGCACTCCGGCCCGTGGGCCGACGAGCAGCGGCCCCGGCAGGACGCCCCGGCTCCGGCAGGCGCGCACCCCTGGCAGCGCGCCGACGCCGACGGCACGAGCGACACCCCGGGCACCGGGGCCGCCACCCCAGGGGCAGAGGCCGCCACCCCTGCCGCGGGGGCCGTACATCCCCATCCCCGTCAGGACAGCGACCCGTCAGCGGCCCCGTCCGTCCCGTCGGCCCCCGCCCAGCCGTCCTCCATGTCGGACACCGGCAGCTTCCACCTGCCGCCTCCGCAAGCCCCGGTCACCCCGTCTCCCTCCCTCTCCCCCTCCCCCGCCCAGCAGCATCACGCCCACCTCCAGGCCCAGCACCAGGCCCCCGTCTCCCCCTACGACCCGACGTACCCGCAGTCCGTGTCCCAGCCTCTTCCGCCGCCCTACGCCGTCCCGCAGGGCTACCACGCAGGCCGGCCCCTGCCTCCGGCGGAACAGGAGCGCGCCGACGCCTCCACCGCCTCGTACACCGCACAGTCCCCGCAGACCGCACCCCCGCCCCGGACGGCCACGCGGCACCGCGCGGAACGGCCGCGCCGCCGCCCCGGCCCGCCGGCCAAGGTGGCCGTGCCGCTGCTGCTGCTCGCCCTGGCCTGCTACGCGGTGGGCTTCTGGGCACTCAGCCGCATCTGAGCGGACGCGGTCGCCGAACCCCGGGCGCCCGCCCTACGCGACGCCCCGCCGTCGGGCCACCAGGGTCCACACGCCGAGCCCCACGAGCAGCGCGCTCCCGGTGCCGATCCCGCCCACGGCGACCGCCCGCATCGCGGTGTCGTCGCCCGCGGCCACGCCTTCCGCCGCCGCCTCCCGGTCCTCGTCCGAGACCTCGAAGACGCCCTCCGGTGCGGACTCCCCCGCGTACGCGGGCCCGGCCTGGGCCGCCCCGCTCAGCCGGACCCGCAGGGTCATCGGGAACGGCCCGTCGCCGAAGCTCTCGGCGACGCTCTCCGAAAGGTGGGCGACGAGGTAGTAGGAGCCGGCGAAGCGCACGGCGCCGACCTGGCGGATGACGGCGTAACGGTTGGCGTGGTCGACCGGCGGCAGGGGCGGCAGGCTGCCCGACTTCTGGTCACCGTCGTAGCCGACGCCGATGTCGGCGACGGGGCCGCGTGCGGGGTTGTAGAGGGCCAGGTCCAGCGCGTCGGCTGTGAAGCCGGTGCCCGCGGAGTCCGAACTGCCGAGGTCGGCGGTGACGTGGAGCTGCCGGCCCCAGTCGACCGGCACCTCGTAGAAGAGCGTCTGGCCGGGCCGGATGTCGTCGCGCCAGACGCCCTGGTCCAGGGGGGTCGCCGTGGCGAACCCGGCCCCGCCGCGGCGGGTTTCTGCCTGCCCCTGGAGCGGCTGGGGCGAGGCGGAGTCCCACACCTCGGGAGCGCTCGTCGCCCCGGTCTTCGCGGTCGGCGGCTCCGTCATGGCGACGAGTTCCAGGTCCCAGGCGTCCGGCGAGGAGCCCTCGCCGTCCGGGTCGGCACGCTCGACGGACACGTAGTACGTGCCGGCCTTCCGGCACAGGGTCTTGGCGGGCGACCTCTCGCGCATGCCCCACGCCGCGATCGGGTGCGGACTGCGGGCGGCGCCGAAGCTCGCGGTGTCGGCGGAGCAGGAGATGCCCTCGGCGTCCTGCACGGACACCTTGATCCCGTCGATGACGGAGACGGTGCTGCCGGGGGAGGGGACGGCGGTGACGGAGACGTACGCGTTCGACTCGGCGTCGAGTTGGAGGCTGTAGTTGACCTTGCCGCTGCTCGGGAGGGAGCTCTTGTAGGACGTGCCGGGCTTCAGGAGCGGGGCGTCCGCGGTGCTGCGGGCTCCCTCGATGCTCTGGGCACCGTCGGCGAAGGCGTACGGGCTCGGCGTCAGCGCCGTGGCGGCGGCCAGGGCGGCCTGGGCCGGTGCCAGGGCGACCGTTGTTCCCAGCAGCGCCGTCACCACGCCCAAGCGCACGCCCAGGCGCACGGCCAAGCGCACGGCCACCGGCGGACGCCCGCGCCACGCGCCCCCGCGCCCCCACGCCGTACGACACCGTCCCCTCACGCGCCACCCCTCACCGTCGACCACGGAAACCTGGCGTCCGCAGAAACCTGGCGCCCGCGAAACCCTGCACCGCGGCCCATCCTGCCCCGCCGACGCGGACCACGGCTGTCCCTTGACACACAAAACCCCGACCGCGGGGCGGCCGGGGTGTGCTCGGTATGGGATGTCGTGACTCAGGAACCCGTGGGCACGGAGTCAGTCGCCTCCGTCCACAGATCCTGCTCGGCGCGATCCGCCTGGATCTGGCGGTACACGAGGAGCCCGCCGATGGCGGCCAGTGCGACCAGGAGAAGCTTCTTCACCGCGCGACCTCGTCTTTCCTTGACGTAGGGGACCTCTGGCGCCCGACTATACACACCGACCGATACCGATCGGTGACCTGAGTCGGCCCCCAACTCCCGTCCGGGAAACCCGGATAGAAGCGGAGTTCGCCGCTCCGATCGGAGGGTGACCACACGCCGACGGACGGTCACTTCGACCGATCTCATCCCCTCTTCTCACCTTTTCCGCCCGCTTGCGCCCATACGGGTGGTGTTCATCTGAACATCGCCGCGCCACGGGCGTCGGTCCACCACTTCTCGACCCCCATACACATCATGAGGAAAGTACGCAAATCGCCCAACCCGAAAGTGAGGGGCCATGGCCCGGAACAAGGTCATGAAGCTGTGGACCGCCATCGTCACCGCCTTCCTCGCCCTCTGCACGGCGCTCGGATTCATCACCACGACCGCCGCCACGGCGGTACCGCAGGCCGAGCAGAAGCGCAACGGCAACGCGAAGGGCAACGGCATCAGCGTCCCGCAGCAGCGGACGGCGCCGGCGACGCTCCCCTGGTCCCACGCCAGGGCCCTGCCCCCCACGATGAAGCAGCGCATCCGCGCCGAGGCCCACGGCAAGTCCCCCCGCTGCCGCCACCGCCCGCTCACGGACACGGCGACGCCGTCGAGCGCCACCTGCACCGAGGACGACGCCGACACCGACGCCGAGGCTGACCACCTCACGCCCCTCCAGCGCTGAACGCCCGGTCCCTGGTACGTCCTGGCGATCTTGCGTACACCCCACGGCACACCAGAGACCCGCGAAGGCCCCGACCGTCATCGGTCACGGCTCCAGGGCCACCGGGTCGACCAGGGCGAGCCGCCGGTAGCGGGCGCCGTGCAGCAGGTGGGCGCGCAGTGCCACGCACC
>NZ_JBEYZD010000100.1:0-26658 GCF_040645895.1 Streptomyces olindensis
GTAGGTCTTGCCCTCGTACTTGGCCTGCTCGATCAGGCTGGGCTGGAACTTGTCCTGCTCGGCGAGGGCCTCGGTGCCGTCCAGCGGCGCGAAGACCTCGAGGGCCAGGCGCTTGGCCCGCACTATGTCGGGGTCGCGCGGGTCCAGGACGTCGCGCAGCCCGAACGCCTCGTCCGCGTACCGGCGGGCCCGGGCCGTCCGCCGGGTTTTCTCGATCCGCATCCGCTTCATCTGCGCAGCCCTCCGACCCGTGGCCCGCCCGCTCCGCAGCCGGAGCGGCCGGTCCGCACTGACAACCTGTGCCTGCACGACACGGCCTCCGTCCGCCGGACGTGGCCGTGTCCCCCGTGGGAAGCCTGCATTCCCGCTCCCGGCCCGCCGTAACCCCGGCGCGGGACATGCCGTTGGAAACTGCCTCCCGCCGAGCCCGTGATCGTGCCCCGCGCTCCCGCCGGACTGTCGGTGCTCGCCAGTAGGGTGTGAGACATGGCCGACCCCTCCAGCTACCGCCCCAAGCCGGGTGAGATCCCCGACTCGCCGGGGGTCTACAGGTTCCGTGACGAGCACCGCCGGGTGATCTACGTCGGAAAGGCGAAAAGCCTGCGCCAGCGCCTGGCGAACTACTTCCAGGACCTGGCGGGCCTGCACCCGCGCACCCGCTCCATGGTCACCACGGCCGCCTCCGTGGAGTGGACGGTGGTGTCCACGGAGGTCGAGGCGCTCCAGCTGGAGTACTCCTGGATCAAGGAGTACGACCCCCGGTTCAACGTCAAGTACCGCGACGACAAGAGCTACCCGTACCTCGCGGTGACGATGAGCGAGGAGTACCCGCGCGTACAGGTGATGCGCGGTCACAAGAAGAAGGGCGTGCGCTACTTCGGGCCGTACGCGCACGCGTGGGCGATCCGCGACACGGTCGACCTGCTCCTGCGCGTCTTCCCCGTGCGCACCTGCTCGGCCGGTGTCTTCAAGAACGCCGCCCGCACCGGCCGCCCCTGCCTCCTCGGCTACATCGGCAAGTGCTCGGCCCCCTGCGTCGACCGCGTCTCCGCCGAGGAGCACCGCGAACTGGCCGACGAGTTCTGCGACTTCATGACCGGCCGGACGAACACGTACATCCGCCGCCTGGAGAAGCAGATGGGCGAGGCGGCCGAGGAGATGGAGTACGAGCGGGCGGCCCGCCTGCGCGACGACATCGAGGCCCTGAAGAAGGCCATGGAGAAGAACGCGGTCGTGCTCGCCGACGCGACCGACGCCGACCTCATCGCGGTCGCCGAGGACGAGCTGGAGGCGGCCGTCCAGATCTTCCACGTGCGCGGCGGACGCGTACGGGGCCAGCGCGGCTGGGTCACCGACAAGGTCGAGGAGATCACCACCGGGGCCCTGGTGGAGCACGCCCTGCAGCAGCTGTACGGCGAGGAGACGGGGGACGCCGTCCCCAAGGAGGTCCTCGTCCCCGCCCTGCCCGACCCCGTCGAGCCCGTCCAGGAGTGGCTCGCCGGGCGGCGCGGCTCCGGCGTCTCCCTGCGCATCCCGCAGCGCGGCGACAAGAAGGCGCTCATGGAGACCGTGCAGCGCAACGCCCAGCAGGCGCTCGTGCTGCACAAGACCAAGCGCGCCTCCGACCTCACCACGCGCTCGCGCGCGCTGGAGGAGATCGCCGACGCCCTCGACCTGGACAGCGCCCCGCTCAGGATCGAGTGCTACGACATCTCCCACCTCCAGGGCGACGACGTCGTCGCGTCCATGGTCGTCTTCGAGGACGGCCTCGCCCGCAAGAGCGAGTACCGGCGCTTCCAGATCAAGGGCTTCGCGGGTCAGGACGACGTCCGCTCCATGCACGAGGTGATCACCCGCCGCTTCCGGCGCTACCTCGCCGAGAAGGAGAAGACGGGCGAGTGGACCGACGGGGAGGACGCCGAGACCCCTGAGATCGACAGGAACGGCGAGATCGTCGGGACCGGCCTCACCGAGGACGACGGCCGCCCCAAGAAGTTCGCCTACCCGCCCCAGCTCGTGGTCGTCGACGGCGGCGCCCCGCAGGTCGCGGCGGCCCAGCGGGCCTTGGACGACCTCGGGATCGACGACATCGCCGTGTGCGGCCTCGCCAAGCGCCTGGAGGAGGTCTGGCTGCCCGGCGACGACGACCCGGTGATCCTGCCCCGCACCAGCGAGGGCCTCTACATGCTCCAGCGGGTCCGCGACGAGGCCCACCGCTTCGCGATCACCTACCAGCGCACCAAGCGGTCCAAGCGCTTCCGCTCCAGTCCCCTGGACGACGTCCCCGGCCTCGGGGAGACGCGCAAGCAGGCACTTCTGAAGCACTTCGGTTCGTTGAAGAAACTGCGATCCGCCACCATCGACCAGATCTGCGAGGTCCCGGGCATAGGCCGCAAGACCGCCGAGACGATCGCGGTGGCCCTCGCCCAGGCGGCCCCGGCCGCACCCGCCGTCAACACGGCGACTGGAGAGATCATGGAAGAGGAACCCGGCACCATGGGTTCCAGTGGGGAGCCCGTGACGACGGGCGCCCCGGACGAACGACGGGGGCAGGAGACATGAATGTGAACGAGCACGACGGGCAACACGAGCAAGCCGGAGACGGAGCACAGGTGAGTACGGCCACGCCCAACGACAAGGCCCCGGTCCCGGAGGCGGCCATCCCCGAGCTGGTGATCATCTCCGGCATGTCGGGGGCCGGCCGCTCGACGGCCGCGAAATGCCTGGAGGACCTTGGCTGGTTCGTCGTCGACAACCTGCCGCCCGCGCTGATCCCCACCATGGTGGAGCTCGGCGCCCGCTCCCAGGGCAACGTGGCGCGGATCGCCGTCGTCGTCGACGTCCGCGGCCGCCGCTTCTTCGACAACCTCCGCGAGTCCCTCGCCGACCTGGAGGCGAAGAACGTCACCCGGAGGATCGTCTTCCTGGAGTCCTCCGACGAGGCCCTGGTGCGCCGCTTCGAGTCGGTGCGCCGCCCGCACCCCCTCCAGGGCGACGGCCGCATCGTCGACGGCATCGACGCCGAGCGCGAGCTGCTCCGCGAGCTGCGCGGCGACGCCGACCTGGTGATCGACACCTCCAGCCTGAACGTGCACGAGCTGCGCGCCAAGATGGACGCCCAGTTCGCCGGCGAGGAGGAGCCGGAGCTGCGGGCCACGGTGATGTCCTTCGGCTACAAGTACGGCCTGCCGGTCGACGCCGACCTCGTCGTCGACTGCCGCTTCCTGCCGAACCCGCACTGGGTCCCGGAGCTGCGCCCGTACACGGGCCTCAACGAGGAGGTGTCCGGTTACGTCTTCAACCAGCCCGGCGCCAAGGAGTTCCTCGACCGCTACACCGAGCTGCTGCAGCTCGTCGCCACCGGCTACCGCCGCGAGGGCAAGCGCTACGTGACCATCGCCGTGGGCTGCACGGGCGGCAAGCACCGCTCGGTCGCCATGTCGGAGAAGCTCGCCGCCCGGCTCGCCGCCGAGGGCGTGGAGACGGTGGTCGTACACCGGGACATGGGACGCGAATGACACGACGTACTCCGCGGCTGAGCCGGCTGCGCCGGGTGATGCCCGAGGGCAACACCGGCGGAAAGGGCGGCCGGCCCGCCGAGGCCCGGGGCGCGAGGCCGCGCCGCCGGGGCGCCCAGCCCAAGGTCGTCGCCCTCGGCGGCGGCATGGGCCTGTCCGCCTCGCTCGCCGCCCTGCGCCGGATCACCGGCGACCTCACCGCCGTCGTCACCGTGGCCGACGACGGCGGCTCCAGCGGCCGGCTGCGTGACGAACTGGGCGTGCTGCCGCCCGGCGACCTGCGCAAGGCGCTGGCCGCGCTGTGCGGCGACGACGACTGGGGCCAGACCTGGGCCCGCGTCATCCAGCACCGCTTCCAGTCCAAGGGCGACCTGCACGAGCACGCGGTCGGCAACCTGCTGATCGTGGCCCTGTGGGAGCAGCTCGGCGACCACGTCCAGGCGCTCGACCTGGTCGGGCGGCTGCTGGGCGCACAGGGGCGCGTGCTGCCCATGTCCGCCGTGCCGCTGGAGCTCCAGGCCCTCGTCAAGGGCCACGACCCGGACCGCCCGGACGAGGTCGACACGGTCCGCGGCCAGGCCACGGTCGCCCTCACCCCGGGCGAGGTGCAGTCCGTGCACCTGGTCCCGAACGACCCGCCGGCCGTGCCCGAAGCGGTCGAGGCCGTCCTGGACGCGGACTGGGTGGTGCTCGGCCCCGGCTCCTGGTTCTCCTCGGTCATCCCGCACCTGCTGGTGCCCGAGCTGCTGGACGCGCTCACGCAGACGAAGGCCCGCCGGGTACTCTCCCTGAACCTCGCCCCGCAGCCCGGAGAAACCGAGGGCTTCTCCCCGCAGCGTCATTTGGAGGTTTTGGGACGACACGCCCCTAAACTCGCCCTGGACGTGGTGCTGGCCGACGAGGCCGCCGTGCCCGACCGCGACTTGCTCACCGACGCCGCCAAGCGGTTCGGGGCCGCGGTCGAGCTGGCGCCGGTGGCCCGGCCCGACGGGACCCCGAGGCACGACCCGGAGCTGTTGGCCGCCGCGTACGACCGTATTTTTCGGATGCATGGAAGGATCGGCCCATGGCGATGACGGCAGCGGTGAAGGACGAGATCTCCCGGCTCCCCGTCACCCGGACCTGCTGCAGAAAGGCGGAGGTCTCCGCCATCCTGCGGTTCGCCGGCGGCCTCCACCTGGTGAGCGGTCGGATCGTGATCGAGGCGGAGCTGGACACCGCCATGGCGGCCCGCCGCCTCAAGCGGGACATCCTGGAGATCTTCGGCCACAGCTCCGAACTGATCGTGATGGCACCGGGCGGGCTGCGCCGGGGCTCGCGCTACGTGGTGCGGGTCGTCGCCGGCGGTGATCAGCTGGCCCGCCAGACCGGCCTGGTCGACGGGCGGGGCCGCCCGATCCGCGGTCTGCCCCCGCAGGTGGTCTCGGGGGCCACCTGCGATGCCGAGGCCGCCTGGCGTGGCGCGTTCCTGGCGCACGGCTCGCTCACCGAGCCCGGCCGCTCCTCCTCCCTGGAGGTGACCTGCCCGGGTCCCGAGGCCGCGCTCGCCTTGGTCGGCGCCGCCCGCCGCCTGGCGATCGCCGCCAAGGCCCGCGAGGTGCGCGGCGTGGACCGGGTCGTCGTCCGCGACGGCGACGCGATCGGCGCCCTGCTCACCCGTCTCGGCGCCCACGAGTCGGTGCTGGCCTGGGAGGAGCGCCGGATGCGCCGCGAGGTGCGGGCCACGGCGAACCGGCTCGCCAACTTCGACGACGCCAACCTGCGCCGCTCGGCCCGCGCGGCCGTCGCCGCCGGCGCCCGGGTGCAGCGCGCCCTGGAGATCCTCGGCGACGACGTCCCCGAGCACCTCGCCGCGGCCGGCCGGCTCCGCATGGAGCACAAGCAGGCCTCCCTGGAGGAGCTGGGCGCGCTCGCCGACCCGCCGCTGACCAAGGACGCCGTCGCCGGCCGCATCCGCCGGCTGCTCGCCATGGCCGACAAGCGCGCCTCCGACCTCGGCATTCCGGGCACGGAGGCGAACCTCAGCGAGGAGCTGGCCGACAACCTCGTGGGCTGAGGCGACACGTCGTCAAGAAGCCGGTGCCGGAGCCCGCTTGGGTGACCGGCACCGGCTTTCGCGTGTCGCTGAGGCACCCTTGACTCGATCATGGACTGTCATGAGCCTGGCATCTGTTCGCTGCTGTGGCGAACCCACGCTAGGGGGGTTCATGAGACGAAGAGCGAGATCGATCCTCGCTGTCGGCGCGCTCCTGATCGGCGGAGCGAGCATCGCGCCCATCGCCCAGGCACAACCGGAACGCACACCCCCGTCCGACCCGGACGAAGTCAAGGTCTTCCGCGCCGACGTCACCCACGAGCAGGTACCCCTGCTGCTCGCGGCCGGCCAGGACGGCCACGAACTCAGCGAGCAGGTGCCCGAGAAGGGCACGGCCACCATCGAGGTCATCCTGACCGACCAGCAGGCGAAGAAGCTGGCGGAGCAGGGCGTCGACCTCACCGAGCACGACCTCTCCGCCAAGGCGGAAGCCCGTGTCGAGGCCGCCGCCGAGGGCGTGTTCCGCCCGTACAGCGGCGAGAACGGCCTGAAGGAGGAACTCCTCCGGACCGCCGGGCGGAACCCGGACCTCACCAAGGTCGTCTCCATCGGCAAGACCGTCCGGGGCCAGGACATCCTCGCGCTGAAGCTCACCAAGGGCGCGAAGAAGACGAAGGACGGCTCCAAGCCCTCCGTCCTCTACCTGTCCAACCAGCACGCGCGCGAGTGGATCACGCCGGAGATGACCCGGCGCCTGATGCACCACTACCTGGACAACTACAAGAAGGACCGGCGCGTCAAGAAGATCGTCGACTCCACCGAACTGTGGTTCGTCCTCTCGGCCAACCCCGACGGTTACGACCACACCTTCGCCGACGACGCCAACCGCATGTGGCGCAAGAACCTGCGGGACGTCAACGGCGACGGCACCATCACCACCGGCGACGGCGTCGACCTCAACCGCAACTTCGCCTACAAGTGGGGCTACGACAACGAGGGCTCGTCCCCCAACCCCACCAGCGAGACCTACCGCGGCGCGGGCCCCAACTCCGAGCCCGAGACCAGGGCTCTGGACGCCTTCGAGAGGCGGATCGGCTTCACCTACGGCATCAACTACCACTCCGCCGCCCAGCTGATCCTCTACGGAGTCGGCTGGCAGGTGGCCACATCCACCCCCGACGACGTCCTGTACGAGGCGCTCGCCGGCACGCCCGAGAACTCCGCGGTACCGGGCTACCGCCCGCAGGTCTCCTCCGAGCTGTACACGACCAACGGCGAGGCCGACGGCCACGCGGCGAACGTCAACGGGATGGCGATGTTCACCCCGGAGATGTCGACCTGCCAGGCCGCCTCCAACGTCGACCCGAACGACGAGTGGAAGCCCTCCGACTGCCGGTCGATCTTCACCTTCCCCGACGACGAGAAGCTGATCCAGCAGGAGTTCGCCAAGAACGTCCCGTTCGCGCTCTCCGTCGCCGAGTCCGCCTCGCACCCCGACCGGCCGTCCTCGTCGGTCGGACTGAGCGCGGCCGACTTCACCCCGTCGGCGTTCCCGACGTCCTACTCGCGCGGCGCCGACCAGGAGGTCTCCGTCGTCGCACGGAAGTCGCTGCGCGACAAGGAGCTGAAGTACCGCGTCAACGGCGGCCGCACCGAGGACATGGCGCTCAAGCCCTGGAAGGGCGGTGAGACCTACGGCGGTGAGGACAACCTCTACTTCGACGAGTACCGGGCCAAGGTCAAGGACGGCGACCCGGGCGACAAGGTCGAGGTGTGGTTCACCGGCGAGACGAGGAACGGCAAGAAGGTCTCCAGTGAGCGCTTCACCTACACCGTCGCCGAACGGCCCCGGGCCGACACCCTCGTCGTCGCCGAGGAGGGCGCGGCGGCCACACAGGCGCAGAAGTACGTCGACGCGCTCAAGGCCAACGGCCGCAGGGCAGCCGTCTGGGACGTCGCCGAGCGGGGCGCGCCGGACGCGCTGGGCGTGCTGAGCCACTTCGACACCGTCGTCCACTACACGGGCTCGGGCGTCCCCGGGAACGCCACGCAGCTGCAACTGCGCGCCTTCCTCAACGAGGGCGGCCGGCTGATCGAGGCCGGCGAGCAGGCCGGCGGCAGCGTCGACCTCGGCGACGGCACCCCGTCCGACGACTTCAGCCAGTACTACCTGGGGGCCTACAGCCGGAACTCGGCGGCCGGAGCCACCGGCTTCACCGGCTCCGGTGAGCTGGGCGGCTTCACGGGCCCGCTCGCCGCGGCGCCCGGCAACCCGCTGGACAAGGCCGGCCGGTACGGCGTCACCTCCGACGAGCTGCCCGTCGAGAAGTTCCCGCAGTTCGCGAGCGAGGGCGCCGGACAGTTCGCCGGGGCCGTCAACCCCTACGGCCCCTACGCGGGCTCCTCGATGGCCGCCGCCGTCCACACCGACGACGCCTACAAGCGCCTCACCCGCACCGTCGACCTCACCGGTGTCACCGCGGCCGACCGGCCCACTCTGCGCAGCCGGCTGATGTGGGACACCGAGCCCGGCTACGACAACGTCCTGGTCGAGGCCCACACCGCGGGCGCCGACGACTGGACGACCCTGCCCGAGGCGGGCGGCGCCACCAAGGCCACGGTGCCGGCGGAGTGCGAGGGCGGCTTCTACATCCGCGAGCACCCCTGGCTGAAGCACTACCTGACGCAGTCGGACGACGGCTGCACCGCCACCGGCAGCACCGGGTCGTGGAACAGCCTCACCGGCACCTCCAGCGGCTGGCAGCAGGTCGACTTCGACCTCAGCGCCTACGCCGGCCGGACCGTCGAGATCTCGATCAGCTACGTCACCGACCCGGGCACCGGCGGTTACGGCGTCCTGGCCGACGAGGCCTCGCTCGTCGTCGGCGGCACGGCGAAGGAGACCGAGGGCTTCGAGACCTCGCTCGGCGTCTGGAAGGTCGCCGGACCGCCCGCGGGCAGCCCGGCCGTCACCAAGGACTGGACCCGCACCGGGACCCTGTTCCAGACGTACGGCGCGGTCACCACGGACGACACCGTGCTGCTCGGCTTCGGCCTGGAGCACGTCGCCGCGCCCGCCGACCGGGCGGCGCTGATGAGGAAGGCCCTCGCCTCACTGGACGTGTGACCTGCCGGGAGGGGGGAACCCCCCGGTCAACAGGCACCACTCCGCGTAGCGAAATCGGGTGATCTCGCTCTCGGAGGCGGGCGGTCCGTACCCCTACTGGCCGGTACGGACCGCCCTGCCGTGTATGGGGCATCTGGATGTCACCACCCGGGCCTCAGGGAGGTAGGGTCGGAGTCGGTCGGGGACATCCCAAACAGAGCTCGCCGGCACCTCATGGCCGGCGTACCAACGAGGAGATCGGTTCGTGACGATCCGCGTAGGCATCAACGGCTTCGGCCGCATCGGTCGTAACTACTTCCGCGCGCTGCTGGAGCAGGGTGCAGACATCGAGATCGTGGCTGTCAACGACCTGGGTGACACCGCGACCACCGCTCACCTGCTGAAGTACGACACCATCCTGGGCCGCCTCAAGCAGGAGGTCTCGCACACCGCCGACACGATCACCGTCGACGGCAAGACCATCAAGGTCCTCTCCGAGCGCAACCCCGCCGACATCCCGTGGGGCGAGCTGGGCGTCGACATCGTCATCGAGTCGACCGGCATCTTCACCAAGAAGGAAGACGCCGCGAAGCACCTGGCCGGCGGCGCCAAGAAGGTCCTCATCTCGGCTCCGGCCA
Source organism: Streptomyces olindensis (assembly GCF_040645895.1). Lineage (NCBI taxonomy): Bacteria > Bacillati > Actinomycetota > Actinomycetes > Kitasatosporales > Streptomycetaceae > Streptomyces > Streptomyces olindensis. The sequence goes on from NZ_JBEYZD010000100.1 coordinate 9,298, forward strand.
AGGACGAGGACATCACCATCGTGATGGGCGTCAACCAGGACAAGTACGACCCGGCGAACCACCACGTCATCTCCAACGCCTCCTGCACCACCAACTGCGTGGCGCCGATGGCCAAGGTCCTCGACGAGAACTTCGGCATCGTCAAGGGCCTGATGACGACGGTGCACGCGTACACGAACGACCAGCGCATCCTGGACTTCCCGCACAAGGACCTGCGCCGCGCCCGTGCCGCCGCCGAGAACATCATCCCGACCACGACCGGTGCCGCCAAGGCCACCGCGCTGGTCCTGCCGCAGCTCAAGGGCAAGCTGGACGGCATCGCGATGCGCGTCCCGGTCCCGACCGGCTCGGTCACCGACCTGGTCGTCGAGCTCGGCCGCGAGGTCACCAAGGAAGAGGTCAACGCCGCCTTCCAGAAGGCCGCCGAGGGCGAGCTCAAGGGCCTCCTCGAGTACACCGAGGACCCGATCGTCTCCTCCGACATCGTCAACGCCCCGGCGTCCTGCACCTTCGACTCCTCCCTGACCATGGTCCAGGAGGGCAAGAACGTGAAGGTCATCGGCTGGTACGACAACGAGTGGGGCTACTCCAACCGCCTCGTCGACCTCACGGTCTTCGTCGGCGACCAGCTCTGATATCCAGAGCAGGCACCTCGATGTGAGAGCAGGGCTCGGGCGGCGCAGGGACGCGCCGCCCGAGCCCTGACTCGCGTCCTGATCATGTTGGATCCCGAGCGCTTCCGAGCGATCACGAGCCCTCCCCAGGAGTCCCCTTCATGAAGACGATCGACGAACTTCTCTCCGAAGGCGTCGCCGGCAAGCGGGTCTTCGTCCGCGCCGACCTGAACGTGCCGCTGGACGGCACCACCATCACCGACGACGGCCGCATCCGCGCCGTGCTGCCCACCGTCAAGGCGCTGGCCGAGGCGGGCGCCCGCGTGGTCGTCGCCTCCCACCTGGGCCGCCCCAAGGGTGCTCCGGACCCGGTCTTCTCCCTCGCCCCCGCCGCCGCGCGCCTCGGTGAGCTGCTCGGCGCCGACGTGGCGTTCGCGACCGACACGGTCGGCGAGTCCGCCGAGGCCACCGTCGCCGGCCTCGCCGACGGCCGGGTCGCCGTCGTCGAGAACCTCCGCTTCAACGCCGGCGAGACCAGCAAGGACGACGCCGAGCGCGCCGCCTTCGCGGACCGGCTCGCCGCCCTCGCGGACGTCTACGTCAGCGACGGCTTCGGCGCCGTGCACCGCAAGCACGCCTCCGTGTACGACCTCCCGGCGCGGCTGCCGCACTACGCCGGCTACCTGATCGCCAACGAGGTCGGCGTCCTCAAGAAGCTCACCGACGACGTCAAGCGGCCCTACGTCGTCGCCCTCGGCGGCGCGAAGGTCTCCGACAAGCTCGCCGTCATCGACCAGCTACTCGGCAAGGCCGACCGCATCCTCATCGGCGGCGGCATGGCCTACACCTTCCTCAAGGCCAAGGGCTACGAGGTCGGCAAGTCCCTCCTGCAGGAGGACCAGGTCCCGGCCGTCCAGGAGTACATCGAGCGGGCCGAGAAGACCGGCGTCGAGCTGGTCCTGCCCGTCGACGCCCTGGTCGCGACCGAGTTCCCGGACCTGAAGACCAAGGCCCCGGCCAACCCCACGACCGTCGCCGCGGACGCCATCCCGGCCGACCAGGAGGGCCTCGACATCGGGCCCGAGACCCGCAAGCTGTACGCGTCCAAGCTCGCCGACGCCGCCACCGTCTTCTGGAACGGTCCCATGGGCGTCTTCGAGCACCCCGACTACGCCGAGGGCACCAAGGCGGTCGCCCAGGCCCTCATCGAGTCCCCGGGCTTCACCGTGGTCGGCGGCGGAGACTCCGCCGCCGCCGTGCGCACCCTGGGCTTCGACGAGTCGGCATTCGGCCACATCTCGACCGGAGGCGGCGCCTCCCTCGAATACCTCGAGGGCAAGACGCTCCCCGGCCTCGCCGCACTGGAGGACTGACCCTTTATGAGCACGCGCACGCCGCTGATGGCGGGCAACTGGAAGATGAACCTCAACCACCTCGAGGCCATCGCGCACGTCCAGAAGCTCGCCTTCGCCCTGGCCGACAAGGACTACGAGGCCGTCGAGGTCGCCGTCCTGCCGCCCTTCACCGACCTGCGCTCCGTGCAGACCCTGGTCGACGGCGACAAGCTCAAGATCAAGTACGGCGCCCAGGACATCTCGGCGCACGACGGCGGTGCCTTCACCGGCGAGATCTCCGGCCCGATGCTGGCCAAGCTGAAGTGCACGTACGTCGCCATCGGCCACAGCGAGCGCCGCCAGTACCACGGCGAGACCGACGAGCTGGTGAACGCCAAGGTCAAGGCAGCCTACAAGCACGGCCTGACCCCCATCCTGTGCGTCGGCGAGGAGCTGGAGGTCCGCGAGGCGGGCAACCACGTCTCGCACACCCTCGCCCAGGTCGAGGGCGGCCTGAAGGACCTCCCCGCCGAGCAGGCCGAGACCGTCGTGATCGCCTACGAGCCCGTGTGGGCCATCGGCACCGGCAAGGTCTGCGGCGCCGGGGACGCCCAGGAGGTCTGCGCGGCGATCCGCGGCAAGCTCGCCGAGCTGTACACGCAGGACGTGGCCGACAAGATCCGCATCCAGTACGGCGGCTCCGTGAAGTCCGGCAACGTCGCCGAGATCATGGCCCAGGCCGACATCGACGGCGCCCTGGTCGGCGGCGCCTCCCTGGACGCCGACGAGTTCGTCAAGATCGTGCGCTTCCGCGACCAGTGAGTATGCGCTAACGGCGATTCGTCGTACCCTTGCGGGGTCCAGCACAGTGCTGGGCCCCGCGTCGTCCATCCGAATCCGAGGAAGTTGGTCCAGCCGTGGTTTTGGGGTTCTCGATCGCCCTGATCGTCTTCAGCCTGCTGCTGATGCTGCTGGTGCTGATGCACAAGGGGAAGGGCGGCGGCCTCTCCGACATGTTCGGTGGCGGCATGCAGTCCTCCGTCGGCGGCTCCTCGGTCGCCGAGCGCAACCTCGACCGGATCACCGTCGTGGTCGGTCTGTTGTGGTTCGCGTGCATTGTCGTGCTCGGCATCCTGATGAAGGTGAACAACTGACCGAGCCGCAATCCGCACGGAACCCGCACGTAAGGCCCCATGTTCGGTACGCGCAGCTGAGCGCGGCCTATCATGGGGCTTGCGTCTAGGTGTGAGGGTTGTAACTCCAATCACTGGACGCGCGTTGGGCCTTACGTAGACTGAGGCGCTCGCAGCGAAGCGGAACGCCGACTCGCTTCGCGGCACCATCACGCAGGGAGTTACGACCGTGGCAAGTGGCAACGCGATCCGGGGAAGCCGGGTCGGGGCGGGGCCGATGGGCGAGGCCGAGCGCGGCGAGTCCGCGCCCCGGCTGCGCGTCTCCTTCTGGTGCTCCAACGGACACGAGACCCAGCCGAGCTTCGCCAGCGACGCGCAGGTGCCCGACACCTGGGACTGTCCCCGCTGCGGCTTTCCGGCCGGCCAGGACCGGGACAACCCCCCGGACCCGCCGCGCACCGAGCCCTACAAGACGCACCTGGCGTACGTGCGGGAGCGGCGCAGCGACGCGGACGGCGAGGCGATCCTCGCCGAGGCGCTCGCCAAACTGCGGGGCGAGATCTAAGAGTTGAGACCGGCCGGGCACCAGCGGGTGCCCGGCCGGAGCTGCTTCACGCACCGGCCGGACGGCCGCTCGCCGACCGATTGTCAGTGGTGCCCTCTACGGTTTGTGCATCGGGCGAACCGTGAGGGGGAGCAGTGACGACGGTCGAGGTGGAGAGCGTGCGCGCGCCCGCGTGGCGCGGTGGCTTCGGGCGGCTGTGGAGTGCCGCCGTGCTGTCCAGCTTCGGTGACGCGCTGCGCACGGCCGCGCTGCCCCTGCTGGCCGTCACGCTCACCGACGAGCCGCTGCTCATCGCCTCCGTCACGGCCTGCGGCTATCTGCCCTGGATCGTCTTCGGCCTGCTCGGCGGGGCCGTCGCCGACCGCGTGGACCAGCGGCGCGCCATGTGGCTCGTGGACGCCTTACGCGGGCTGCTGGTCGCCGCGTTCGCGGTGGCCGTCGCCCTCGGCCACGCCTCGATCGGCCTGCTCATCGCGCTGGCCTTCGCCCTCACCACTCTGCAGACCCTCTTCGACAACGCGGCCACGGCGCTGCTGCCCGCCCTGGTCGACCGGGACGCGCTCGGCAGCGCCAACGCCCGGCTGATGACCGGCCAGCGCATCGCGGGCGGCCTGCTGGGCGGGCCCGTCGTGCCGCTGCTGCTGGCGGCCGGGGCGGCCGTGCCGTTCGCGGCCGACGCCGTGACCTTCCTGGTGGCCGCCGCGCTGATCGCCTCGCTGCCGGGCGCCGCGCCCGACCGGAAGCCGAGACCGGCGGGCAGCACACTGCGCCGGGAGATCGCCGAAGGGCTGCGCGCGCTGACGCGGGACAAGGCCCTGCGCGGACTGTGCGCCGCCACCGCCCTGTGCAACATCGGCATGGGCGCCCTCGTCGCCACCCTCGTGGTCCTGGTGACCGGCTGGCTCGACGCGGGCAACGCGGCATACGCGGCGGCGATGACCGCGTACACGGCAGGCAGCCTGGCCGGCGGGGCCCTCGGCGGCCGGCTCGTCGCCCGCTTCGGACGGATGCGCATGGTGCTCGTCGCCGGGAGCGTGCAGACCGCCGCGCTCCTCGTCATGGGATCGGTGCGCAGCCTGCTCGCGCTGGTGGCCGCCTTGGCGGTCTTCGGGTTCATGGGAATGGTGTGGAACGTCAACACCACCACGCTGATACAGCAGCGCAGCCCCGCCGAGCTGCTGGGCCGCGTGAGCTCCGCCTACCGGACGCTCGCGGTCGCGGGCGCGCCCCTCGGCGCACTGCTGGGCGGAGCCGTCGCCACGGCCTGGGGCGAGAACACCCCGGCCCTGCTCGCGGCCGCCTTCTTCGTCCTGTCCGTCACCGCGCTGATACCCGCGCGCCGTGCGGACGTACCTGTTGTTGCGCCGCAGGACAGGGCGACGACAGGCCACGGCAACCGCTGATCAACTAGGTTGGGACCGGCAGCGGGGCGGTTACGCAGCAGCACAGGCAGGACAGGAAAGAGGCTGAAGTCCGAGATGAACGCAGACGGCCGTACCAGGCTCAACCAGACGCCCGAGTGGACGGCACTGGCCAAGCACCGCGAGGAGCTGGCCGATGTCCGGCTGCGCGAGCTGTTCGCCGCCGACGCCGGCCGCGGCACCGCGTACACCCTGCGGGTCGGCGACCTGTACATCGACTACTCCAAGCACCTCGTCACCGACGACACGCTGCGACTGCTGCGCGAACTGGCCTCCGCCGCCGACGTGTTCGGGCTGCGCGACGCCATGTTCCGGGGCGAGAAGATCAACACCACCGAGAACCGGGCCGTGCTGCACACCGCGCTGCGCGCGCCGCGGGACGCGGTCGTCGAGGTCGACGGCGAGAACGTGGTGCCCGGAGTGCACGCGGTGCTCGACAAGATGGCCGGCTTCGCGGACCGGGTGCGCTCGGGCGAGTGGACCGGCCACACCGGCAAGCGGATCCGCAACGTCGTCAACGTCGGCATCGGCGGCTCCGACCTCGGGCCCGCGATGGCCTACGAGGTGCTGCGCGCCTTCACGGACCGCTCCCTGACCCTGCGTTTCGTGTCGAACGTGGACGGCGCCGACCTGCACGAGGCGGTCCGGGACCTGGACCCGGCGGAGACCCTGTTCATCATCGCCTCCAAGACCTTCACCACCATCGAGACGGTCACCAACGCCACCTCCGCGCGTTCCTGGCTGCTGGCCGCGCTCGGTGACGAGGCCGCCGTGGCCCGGCACTTCGTCGCCCTGTCGACGAACGCGGAGAAGGTCGCCGAGTTCGGCATCGACACGGCCAACATGTTCGAGTTCTGGGACTGGGTCGGCGGCCGCTACTCCTACGACTCCGCGATCGGCCTGTCCCTGATGATCGCGATCGGCCCGGACCGCTTCCGGGAGATGCTCGACGGCTTCCGCATCGTCGACGAGCACTTCCGGACGGCGCCCGCCGAGTCCAACGTGCCGCTGCTGCTGGGCCTGCTGGGCATCTGGTACGGCAACTTCCACGACGCCCAGTCGCACGCGGTGCTGCCGTACAGCCACTACCTGTCCAAGTTCACGGCCTACCTCCAGCAGCTCGACATGGAGTCCAACGGCAAGTACGTCGACCGGGACGGGCGAGAGGTGGAGTGGCAGACCGGGCCGGTGGTGTGGGGCACGCCGGGCACCAACGGGCAGCACGCCTACTACCAGCTCATCCACCAGGGCACGAAGCTGATCCCGGCGGACTTCATCGGCTTCGCGCGTCCGGTCGCCGAGTTGAGCGACGAGCTGAAGGCGCAGCACGACCTGCTGATGGCCAACTTCTTCGCCCAGACGCAGGCGCTCGCCTTCGGCAAGACGCCCGAGGAGGTGCGGGCCGAGGGCGTGCCGGAGGATCTGGTGCCGCACAAGACGTTCCAGGGCAACCACCCCACGACGACGATCCTGGCGCCCGAGCTGACGCCGTCCGTCCTGGGACAGCTGGTCGCCCTCTACGAGCACAAGGTGTTCGTGCAGGGGGCGGTGTGGAACATCGACTCCTTCGACCAGTGGGGCGTGGAGCTGGGCAAGGTCCTCGCCAAGCGCGTCGAGCCCGCGCTGACGGAGGGCGCCGAGGTCGAGGGCCTGGACGCCTCCACGAAGGCACTGGTCGCCACGTACCGGGAGCTGCGCGGCCGGCAGTGACGACCCCGGGGCGGTAGGCCGCCGGGCGGGAGGCACGTCGTGCGTTTCCCGCCCGGCCGAGGGGAGTTGCCGTTCGCCCTCGTCGGACGCGGTGTCAGGCCACCGCGCTCAGCGTGTCCGCCAGTCGCCGTCGTGCCGCCCGGGCGGCGGGTACGGCGGCGAGGGCCGCCGCGCACAGGACGGCCGCCGCCCCGAGCAGCAGCACGAGCGGGGCGGACGGGCCCTGGGCGATGCCGGCGCCGATGCCGCTGGATCTGCCCTGGGCGTCGATCAGCCAGTGGGCCAGCGGCAGGCCCAGAGCGGTCGCGGCGAGCACGGCCGCGAGAGCGGTGAGGCCGGTGGCCGTCACGGTGATCGCCGTGATCTGCCGGGGCGACAGGCCGATGGCCTTCAGCGCGAGCAGGTCCCGTTCGCTCTCGCGGACCGTGCCGCCGATCGCGGTCAGCAGCTCGATCAGGCCGATCAACGCCAGCACGGCGACGAGTCCGGCGACGACCGCGCGCAGCGGGGAGAGCCCGTCGGCGGGGTTCGTCACGGTGTGCACGTCCAGGTGGCCGCGTCCGGCCGTGGCCAGCCGGTCGGCGACCTCCCGCGGGTCGGCACCGCGGTCCAGGCGCAGTTCGTACAGGGTCGGGCGGAGCCCGGGGTCGTTGGCGCGGAGGGTGTCGAGGGACGTGGAGATGACCCGGCCGGCGTTCTCCGGCTCGATGCTGCGGCCCACGATGTGCAGGATCTGCGGCTGGTCCCCGACGGTCATCCGCACCCAGTCGCCGACGCGCACGTCCAGCAGGTCGAGCAGCCCCTGTCCGGCCACGGCCTCGTCGGCGCCGCGGGCGGGGCGGCCCTCGGCGAGGGTGTACGGGTAGGGGTCCTGGCGGGTGCCGAGGCCGCGCAGGGCGATGGTCGCCGTCTGGCCCGGGACCAGGGCGGCCGTCTCGACGCCCGGGTAGGCGGCGGTCACCTGCGGGTCGCGTTCCAGGAGGGTGCGGGCCTCCCGGTCGGTGAGGTCGGTGTCGGCGCGGACGCTGAGCGTGGTGGGCAGGCCGATCTGCTCGGGCCTGCTGTGGAAGCGGTCGATGGTGGTCCAGGCGCTCATCGCCACGACGATCAGCAGCAGCGGCAGCGTGAGGCGGGCGACCGTGGCCAGGGACCGGGGGCGGCGGGTGAACGCCTTGTGCCAGCCCAGCACCAGCGCGGGCGGGATCCGCACGCCCAGGGCCCGGCGGGCCACGCCGGACAGGCGCCCGCCCGGGATCGCGGCGGGCCTCGGCACCGGCACCGGCGGCACGCGCCCCGCCCGCCAGGCGGCCAGCCCGGTGGTGGCGCCGATGAACAGCACCGCGCCCACCGGGATCACGAGCAGCGCGACAGTGTGTCCGGGCAGCCCCTGCCACACCCCGACCGCGTCCCCGAACCGTCCGGGAATCCGGCTGCCGAGGGCCTCGGCGAGCGCGGCGGCGGCCACGGCACCCAGCAGGGCGTAGGCGAGGTGCTGGAGGAGGAAGACGCGGACGACCTGACCGGGGGTGAAGCCGATCGCCTTCAGCACCGAGAGGTCACGGAGGTGGCCGCGGATGCGGGTGCTGATGGCGCCGTGCACGGCGAGCCCGGCGGCGACCAGCGCGCCCAGCCCGAACAGGCCGAGCACCTGGCCGAGCAGCCGGTTGTCGCCCTGCGCCTCGGCCCGGGCCTGCTGCCACGTCGACACCTCGCCGATCGCCCCGGCGCCCAGCACGGTCACGGCGCGCTGGACGGCGTAGGACGTGTCGCCCGGGTCCGTCAGCCGCAGCCCGATCACCTGGCCGCCGGGATCCGGCACGGCCGACGGCAGCGCCCACACCAGTCCTGGCTGCTCACCGGGCCGGTAGCGCGGCTCGGCGCTGTCGGCGAGGCCGACGACGGTCAGCTCGCGGGCGGTGCCGGTCACGGTGAGGGTGTCGCCGGGCTCGGCGAGCAGGGCGCGGGCCAGGCGGCTCTCCAGGACCACGCCGTTCGGGGTCGCGGGGTCCAGCCAGTGGCCGGAGACGATCGGGGGGCGGCCGACGGAGGGCCGTTCCGGGGTGCCGCGCAGTTCGACGGAGGCACGGCTGCCGCGCGAGGAGACGGTGGCGGAGGCGGTGGGGTAGGGGCCGGCGACGGCGTCGACGCCGTCCAGCCCGGCCAGCCTGCCGGTGTCGGCGGCGGTGTCGGTGTGCAGCCAGACGTGGGCGCCGTGCGACTGCGTGAAGACGCGCTGCCAGGGGTTGGTGGCGTACCCGAACAGGGCCGTGGCCAGCAGCAGCGAGGCGACGATGCCCGCGGTGGCGAGGACGAGGAACAGCGCCTCGCCGCGGTGCGTGCGCAGATCGGAGTGGGCCCAGCGCAGGGTGGCTCGCATACGGGTCAGCCCCTCCGGGGATCGTCGTACACGCGCATGTCAGTCCCTGAGCTCCAGCACGCCGGATATCCCGGCCCGGCGCGGCGGGGTGCCGCCGTCGAGGGCCGCGTCGTCGGCGATCCGGCCGTCGAAGAAGCTGATCACCCGGTCCGCGGCACTCGCCAGCCGGGCGTCGTGCGTGACCAGCAGGATCGTCTGGCCGCGCTGGTGGAAGCGGGTCAGCAGCCGCATCACCTCGCGGGTGCCCTTGCTGTCGAGGCTGCCCGCGGGTTCGTCGGCGAGCAGCAGCGGCGGGTGGTTGACCAGGGCCCGGGCGAGGGCCACGCGCTGCTGCTCGCCGCCGGACAGCTCGCCCGGCATGCTGCGCTCCTTGCCGGTCAGGCCCAGCTCGGCCAGCAGCTGCTCCCGCTCGGCCCGCGCCTGCTTCGGCGGGACCCCGGCCAGCAGCGCCGGCAGCTCGACGTTGTCGGCGACGGACAGGTTGGACACGAGGTTGAAGAACTGGAAGACGATCCCGATCCGCTTCCTGCGCTCCACCGCCCAGCGGGCCTCGCTGTAGGAGTCGGTCGGCTCGCCGTCGAGCCAGATGCTGCCGGCGTCCGGCCGCTGGAGCCCGCCGAGCAGGTGCAGCAGCGTCGACTTGCCGGCGCCGGACGGGCCGGTGATCGCCACGAACTCGCCCTGCCGCACGCACAGGTCGACCCCGCGCACGGCATGGGCGGGCGCGCCCTCGCCGTGGTGCGTCTTCACCAGCCCCTCGGCGCGCAGCACAGGAGCGGGACGGTCGTCGCTCACTCCAGCTCCTCCAGCTCTTCCTGGCACCGCTCCAGCCAGTCGAGGTCGGCCTGCAGGTGCAGCATCGCGCCCTCGATCAGCAGGTGGGCGATGCGGTTGTCGCGGTCTTCGGCGGCGGCCAGCTTCGACAGCTGCCGCATGGTGTTCAGGTACTGGCGCCGCTGCTGGTTGATCAGGGAGATCTGGTCGGCGAGGCCGGTCTGCGGGGCGAGCGCCAGCTTCATGAAGAACTCGTCCCGTACCCGCGGCTCGTCCTCGGGCTCCTCGAACCAGGCGCGCAGCGCCTCCCGCCCGGCGTCGGTGAGGTGGTAGACCTTTTTGTTGGGCCGGCTGGACTGCGCCACGTCCTCGCCCTCGATCAGTCCCGACTTCTCGAGGCGGCCGAGGGTCACATAGATCTGGCCGACGTTCGGCTGAGGGTACGCGGAGCCCAGCAGTTGCTCAAGGTCCTGCTTGAGCTCGTAGCCGTGGGCGGGTCCGCGGGCGAGGAGTGCCAGGAGGGGCAGGCGCACGCGTGCAGTCCTCCTGTCCGGTCCAATGTGCTCCAGGCCCTAGTATCGCCCATACCTAACGGGTATACATGGCCTCTGTTCCGGGCAAGGGTGCCCGTCGCCGGTGTACAGGGAGGAACCTATGCGGTGGATCCATGCCGCGGGTAGGGGCCTTCTCGTTCTCGTCGTGGTCCTGACCGGTCACGTCGCCGCCGGAGCGCAGGCCGGAGAGCCGCCTAAGGGCGGTCGCGGACCGCTCACCCTGGCCACCGCCGGGGACCTCACCGGCTACCTCGGCCCCCTGCTGGAGGGCTGGAACCGCACCCATCCCGGCGAGAAGGTCACGCTCGTCGAGCTGCCCGACTCGGCCGACGAGACCCAGGCGCAGATGGTCACCGACCTGCGCGACCGGGACCGCAGCCGGTTCGACGTGCTCAACATCGACGTCAACTGGACCTCGGAGTTCGCCGCCGCCGGGTGGATCAGGCCGCTGCCGCGCGACCGCTTCCCGCTGAAGACCTTCCTCCAGCCCGTCGTGGACACGGCGACCTACGACGGGCAGCTCTACGCCGTCCCGTACGTCACCAACGCCGGACTGCTCCTCTACCGCAAGGACGTCCTGGCGAAGGAGGGCGTCGAGCCGCCGCGCACCTGGGCGGAGCTGGAGCGGTACGCGAAGACCCTCGCCCCGAAGCATGGCCTCGACGGGTACGCCGGACAGTTCCTGCCCTACGAGGGCCTCACCGTCAACGCGGCCGAGGCCGTCTACTCGGCGGGCGGCTCGATCCTCGGCGACGAGGGCGCACGCGTCACCGTCGACTCGGCGGCGGCCCGCGAGGGCATCGGCTTCCTGGCGCGAGGGGTACGCGAGGGCTGGATCCCGCGGGAGGCCCTGACGTACAAGGAGGAGGAGTCCAAGCAGGCCTTCCAGGACGGCCGGCTGCTCTTCCTGCGGAACTGGCCGTACGCCTACGTCGGCGCCTCCGCCCCTGGGTCGAGGGTCGCCGGGAAGGTCGGCGCCGTACCCCTGCCCGGGCCCGACGGGCCGGGGACGAGCGTCCTCGGCGGCTCCAACCTGGCCGTCAGCGCGCACGCCCGGCACCCCGACTCGGCCGCCCGGCTGATCGCGTACCTCACCAGTGAGCGCGTGCAGCGCCAGGTCCTCACGCGGGGCGCGCTGCCGCCCGTGCGGGCCGATCTCTACGAGGACCCGGAGCTGATCCGCCGGTTCCCCTACCTGCCGACCCTGCGTCAGAGCGTGCTGTCCGCCGCGCCGCGCCCCAAGAGCCCGCGCTACGACCAGGTCAGTCTGGCCGTGCAGGCGGTCGTGCACGACGCGATGGCCGGGCGGCAGACGCCCGAGGCGGCGGTGCGGCGTCTGGCGCGGGAGCTGGCGGCCATCTCCAGCCGCTAGTTACTTGTTAAGTAACGGCGACGTCTCATCTGTCATGCGATTGACCCGGTAGGTCCGTATTTGGCGACCCAACTTGCCAGTAACCGCTGTTCTTTTCATTGACACCCCTGCGACACGCCTACCTAACATGCATGCATGTTGAGTAAGTACCACTGGTGGCGCGACGCCGTGATCTATCAGGTGTATGTCCGCAGCTTCCTGGACAGCACCGGCGACGGCATCGGAGATCTCGCCGGGGTCCGCGCGGGGCTGCCCTACCTCAAGAAGCTCGGCGTCGACGGGATCTGGCTGAGCCCCTTCTATCCCTCGCCGCAGCACGACCACGGTTACGACGTGGCCGACTACTGCGACGTCGACCCGCTCTTCGGCGACCTCGGCGAGTTCGATCTGCTGGTGGGCTCCGCGCGGCGGCTCGGCATCAAGGTGCTGCTCGACATCGTCCCGAACCACTGCTCCAGCGAGCACCCCTGGTTCCGCGAGGCCCTCGCCGCCGCCCCCGGCAGCCCGGCCCGGGCCCGCTTCCACTTCGCCGACGGCCGGGGAGCCGACGGCTCCGAGCCGCCCAACAACTGGCACTCCATGTTCGGCGGCCCCGCCTGGACCCGGATCACCGAGCCCGACGGCCGGCCCGGCCAGTGGTACCTGCACATGTTCGCCCCCGAGCAGCCCGACTGGAACTGGCGCAACCCCGAGATCGGCGCCGAGTTCGACCGGATCCTGCGCTTCTGGCTCGACCGGGGCATCGACGGCTTCCGCATCGACGTCGCCGCCGGCCTCTACAAGCACCCCGAGCTGCCCGACTCCGACGACCCGGAGGCCGACGCCCGCACCCGCGACTCGGTCAACCCGCTCGCCTGGAACCAGCCCGAGGTCCACGACGTGTGGCGCCGCTGGCGCTCCACCTGCGAGGAGTACACCGAGCGCGACGGCCGCGAACGCCTCCTCGTCGGCGAGGTCTCCGTCCCCACCGCCCGCGAGCACGCCCAGTACGTCCGCCCCGACGAACTGCACCAGGCCTTCTTCTTCGACCTGCTCAGCGCACCCTGGGACCCGGACGCCTTCCGCAAGGTCATCTCCGAGGCCATGCAGGACATCGCCGGCACCGGCTCCACGGTCACCTGGGTCCTCAACAACCACGACCAGGTCCGCACCGTCACCCGCTACGGCGAACCCGCCACCGAGGGCAGCGGCCTCGGCGCCGCCCGGGCCCGCGCCGCCGCCCTGCTGATGCTGGCCCTGCCCGGAGCCGCCTACATCTACCAGGGCGAGGAGCTCGGGCTGCCGGAGGTCGTGGACCTGCCGGACGACGTGCTCACCGACCCGATCTTCCGCCGCACCGGAAGCAGGGCCCGCATCCGTGACGGCTGCCGGGTGCCGCTGCCCTGGTCGGGCCAGGCCTCGCCGTTCGGCTTCACCCCGGGCGCGGAGAGCGCCAAGCCGTGGCTGCCGCAGCCCGAGTACTTCGCCGAGTACGCCACCGACCGCGCCCTCGCCGACACCCGCTCCTTCTGGCACCTGTACCGCGACGGCCTCCAACTGCGCGCCGCACTGCCCCAGTTGGGCGAAGGCACCCTGAGCTGGCTCGACACCCCGCCCGGCGTCCTCGCCTTCGAGCGCGGCGACCTGGTGTGCGCCGTCAACTTCGGCACCGCCCCCACCCCCGCGCCGGTCCCCGGCACCCCGCTGCTCGCCAGCGGCCCCTGTCCGCCCGGAGTCCTCTCCGGCTCGACGGCCGCCTGGTGGATCCGTTCCTGAACGCCCCGCAAGTCAACTCCCCGAAGGGACATCAACGATGATGCGACGACGTACCACCCTGCTCACCGGCTGCACCGCTCTCGTCCTGGCGCTCGGCGCGACCGCCTGCGGCGGCGGCCCGGTCACGGCCGGCGGCGGCGACAAGGCCCTCGACGGCCAGACCGTCACCGTCGCCGGCGTCTGGTCCGGCACCGAGCAGAAGAACTTCCAGAAGGTCCTGGACGCCTTCACCGAGAAGACCGGCGCCAAGACGCAGTTCACCTCCACCGGCGACAACGTCTCCACCGTCGTCGGCAGCAAGATCGAGGGCGGCAACGCCCCCGACGTCGTGATGGTCCCGCAAGTCGGTGTGCTCAAGCAGTTCGCGCAGAAGGGCTGGCTCAAGCCGCTGTCGAAGAAGACCGAGCAGGCCGTCGACGCGGGCTACGCCCCCGTGTGGAAGGACTACGGCAGCGTCGACGGCACCCTGTACGGCCTGTACTTCAAGGCCGCCCACAAGTCGACGGTCTGGTACAGCCCCGACGCCCTCGCCCAGGCCGGGGTGAAGCCCCCGAAGACCTACGACGAGATGCTCAAGGCCGGGCAGACCGTCTCCGACTCCGGGCTCGCCGCGTTCTCCGTCGCCGGACAGGACGGCTGGACCCTCACCGACTGGTTCGAGAACGTCTACCTCTCCCAGGCCGGACCCGAGAAGTACGACGCCCTCGCCGCGCACAAGCTGAAGTGGACCGACCCGTCCGTCGTCGACGCCCTCACCACCCTCGGCAAGCTCTTCAAGGACAAGCAGCTCATCGCGGGCGGCCAGAAGGGCGCGCTGAACACCGACTTCCCCGGCTCGGTGGAGAAGGTGTTCGGGCCGGAGCCCGAGGCGGGCATGGTCTACGAGGGCGACTTCGTCGCCGGTGTCGCCAAGGACCAGTTCGGCAAGAAGGTCGGCGAGGACGCGAACTTCTTCCCGTTCCCGGCGGTCGGCGGCGGCGAGGCCCCCGTCGTCAGTGGCGGTGACGCCGCCGTCGTCCTCAAGGACGGCAAGAACCAGAAGGCCGCCCAGGCGCTCCTGGAGTACCTGGCCACCCCGGAGGCCTCCGCGGTGTGGGCCGAGGCCGGCGGTTTCCTCTCCCCGAACAAGAAGCTCGACCTCGCCTCCTACGGCGACGACGTCACCCGCGCCACCGCCGAGTCCCTGGTCGAGGCCGGTGACTCGGTCCGCTTCGACATGTCCGACCAGGCCCCCGCGGCCTTCGGCGGCACCAAGGGCGCCGGCGAGTGGAAGCTGCTCCAGGACTTCCTGCGCGACCCGTCCGACCCGAAGGGCACCGCGGCGAAGCTGGAGGCCGCGGCGGCCAAGGCGTACCAGGACTGATACGCCATGACTGCCACCCTCGTGAAAGAGACGAGCCCGCCGGCGCCGCCCGGCCCGGTCGCCGACCGCACCCGGCGGCTGCGGCGGCGCGGGAAGATCGTCGCCCTGCTGTTCGTCTTCCCGGCGCTGCTGCTGCTCGGCGCGCTCGTCGTCTACCCCGTGCTGTTCAGCGTCGGCCGGAGCTTCTTCGACGCCTCCGGGACGACGTTCGTCGGCGGCGACAACTACACCGAGATGTTCCGCGACCCGGCGACCCTCAAGGCCGTGCGCAACACGGCCATCTGGGTCGTCGTGGCCCCGGCCCTGCTCACCGGCCTCGGCCTGATCCTGGCCGTCCTGGTGGAGAAGGTCCGCTGGGCCACCGCCTTCAAACTGCTCCTCTTCATGCCGATGGCGGTCTCCTTCCTCGCCGCCGGCATCATCTTCCGCCTCGCCTACGACGAGGACCCCGACAAGGGCGTGCTGAACGCCGCGGTCGTCTCGGTCCACGACGCCTTCGAGGCCGAGTCCTCCTACCCGACGGCCCGGGCGCGTGACGGCCAGGGCCTGACGAAGGAGAAGGACGGCTCGTACCGCACGAGCGCCTCGGTCTCGCCCGGGGACGCGATGACGCTGGGCCTGGTCGGCGTGCAGCCCGGCGACCTGCCCGGCGACGCCCGGCCCGCGTCCGGGGCGGCAGGGCGGAAGGCCGGCCCCGGCGAACTGCGCGGTGTCGTCTACCTGGACTTCACCCCCGGCGGGGGAGGGGAGCAGGGCAAGGTCGACGCGCGGGAGAGCGGACTGCCCGGAATGAAGGTCGAGGCGGTCCGCGACGGCAAGCCGGTCGCCACGACGACCACCGCCGCCGACGGTGCCTTCCGCTTCGAGGGCCTGGAACCCGGCTCCTACGCGGTGAAGCTGCCGGCGTCCAACTTCGCCCCACCCTACGAGGGTGTCTCCTGGCTGGGACCGGCGCTGGTCACCCCGGCGATCATCGGTGCCTACCTGTGGATCTGGACCGGCTTCGCGATGGTGCTGATCGGGGCGGGCCTGTCGACGCTGCCCCGGGACGCGCTGGAGGCGGCCCGGATGGACGGCGCCAACGAGTGGCAGATCTTCCGCCGCATCACGGTCCCACTGCTGGCCCCGGTCCTCACGGTCGTCTTCGTCACCCTCGTCATCAATGTGATGAAGGTCTTCGACCTCGTCTACATCATCGCGCCCGGGCCCGTGCAGGAGGACGCGACCGTCCTCGCGACGCAGATGTGGCTGGTGTCGTTCGGCGGCGGCAACAACCAGGGCCTCGGCAGCGCGCTCGGTGTGCTGCTCCTGCTGCTGGTGGTCCCGGCCATGGTGTTCAACGTCCGGCGTTTCCGAAGGAGTCAGCGATGAACGCGGTGCGGCGCGGGCTGGGCAACGGAGTCGTCCAGGCCTTCCTCGTGGTGGTGGGGCTGGTGTGGATGACCCCGCTGGCCGGACTGTTCCTGTCCTCGCTGCGGTCCGCCGAGGACACGGCGAAGGGCGGCTGGTGGACGGTGTTCACCAGCCCCGGGCAGCTGTCCTTCGACAACTACTCCTCGCTGCTGGGGAACGCCGGCATCACGCAGGCGTTCTGGAACACGGTGCTGATCTCGGTGCCGACGACGGTGCTGGTCGTGGTCGTCGCGGCGCTCGCGGGGTACGCCTTCGCGTGGCTGGACTTCCCCGGGCGGGAGGCGATCTTCCTGGTCGTGGTCGCGCTGCTGGTGGTGCCCGTGCAGATCGGTCTGCTGCCGGTGGCCAAACTGTTCGGACAGCTGGGCCTGTTCGGCACGATCCCCGGAGTCGTGCTCTTCCATGTGGCCTACGGCCTGCCGTTCGCGGTGTTCCTGCTGCGGAACTACTTCGCCGAGATGCCGAAGGAGATGCTGGAGGCGGCCCGGATGGACGGCGGCAGCGAGTGGCGCATCTTCACGCGGCTCGTCCTGCCCGTGGGGCGGCCGGCCATCGCCTCCCTGGCCATCTTCCAGTTCCTGTGGGTGTGGAACGACATGCTGGTGGCGCTGCTGTTCGCGGACAGCGCGTCGCAGCCCCTCACTGTGGAACTCCAGTCCCAGATACGCCAGTTCGGCAGCAACATCGACGTCCTGGCGCCCGGGGCGTTCGTGTCCCTGGTCGTCCCTGTCGTCGTGTTCTTCGCGTTCCAGAAGCACTTTGTGCAGGGCGTGATGGCGGGGTCGGTCAAGTAGCCGCTGTACCAGGGGGCTCCGCCTCCTGGACCCCCAACCTTCGCCCACCCGCCACCCGAAGTGGTCGGCCAGGAGGCCGGACTCGCGAGTTGCCCCATGCAAGGGCAGTTTCGGGCGGTGGGTGGGCATCGGCGGCCTGGGGCGACACTTGTGCGGCCCCCCGGTGGCCCCCGCTTCAGGCC
>NZ_JBEYZD010000101.1:0-23703 GCF_040645895.1 Streptomyces olindensis
GGTCACCGACCGGGGGTCCACGCGCTGTCCGCTAGCCGCCCACGTACCAGCCGGCTCCGCCGTTGCCTGCCGCGATGGCGAAGAGCACGAGCCACAGGACCACGTCGACGATGCCGAGGATGATGCCGGCCTTCGCCATCCCGGCGCCGTTCCGCACCGCCGCCTGGCGACGGGCGATGACGCCGAAGACGATGGCCAAGGGGCCCAGGACGATGTTCAGGATGAACAGGCCGACGATGCCGCAGCACAGGCTCGCGATCGCCAGGCCGTTGGTGCGCGATCCGGAGGACGCGGCGGAGGAACTGCCATAACTCGCCATTGAGTACTCCCAGTTGTCGGTTGCACGGACCGAACGGGCCGCACGTTCCTCATGTTCGACTTGCTTGTTCGAATGCCCCTTTCGGGCGCTCCCATTCCATCGATCCTCGCTTGCGAAGTTCCTCCTGCCGCAGTCGGCGGGAGCAGGACCTGGTTGGTCATCATTTCGCTTGATTCACAAGGGAGTTGGGCCGAGGCTGTGTTCCGTCTGTGAACTCCTGATTCATGGAGGAACATCCGTGCCGTCCAACCCCCCACTCGCCCCGCGCGCCAGAACGCGCAGCAGACTGGCCGTCGGAGCCCTGGTCACCGCGCTGTTCGGCCAGGTGCTCGCCGGCAACGCCGTCGCCGCCCCCTCGCCCCAGGCCCCGGCCGCCACGACCCCGTCGCCCGGGCGCATAGCCTGGGAACCCTGTGCGTCACCCTCCGGCCAGGGCACCTTCGAGTGCGCCACCCTCAAGGTGCCCGTGGACTGGAAGCGGCCCCGGGGCGCCACCGTCGACCTGGCCCTCGCCCGCCACCGGGCCACCGACCCCGAGCGCCGCATCGGCTCGCTGCTGATCAACCCCGGAGGCCCCGGCGGTTCCGGGGTGGACTTCGCGTTCAGCGCCCCCGAGAGCTTCTCCCCGGACCTGCTGGCACGGTTCGACATCGTGGGCTTCGACCCGCGCGGCGTCGCCCGCAGCAACCCCGTGAAGTGCGACACCGACCGGGTGAACGCCCAGTCGGCGCTGCTCTACCCGGACAGCGCCTCCTCCTTCGCCGCCCTCCGCGAGGCGAACCGCGCGCTCGGCGAGAGCTGCCGCGACCTCACCGGGCCGCTCGTCGACCACATGGACACCGGGAGTGTCGTCCGCGACATGGAGGCGATCCGCGCCGGCCTCGGCGAGCGGCGGATCAGCTACTACGGCGTGTCCTACGGCACCGCCATCGGCCAGCAGTACGCCGAGCGCTACCCGCACCGCGTGCGCGCGATGACGCTCGACTCGAACATGGACCACAGCCTCGGCAGCTGGGGCTTCCAGAAGACCGAGGCCGCCGGGCTGGAGGGGTCGTACGGCCAGTTCGCCGACTGGTGCGCCCGCACCCCGTCCTGCGCGCTCCACGGCCGGGACGCCCGCGCCCTGTTCGACGCCCTCTACCAGCGCGCCGACGCCGGGGAACTCGTCCTGCCGGGCGATCCGCCCGAGACGGTCACCCCCCAGGACCTCCAGAGCTTCGCCCTGGGCAACCTCTACGACCCGGCCGGCTGGTTCGACTTCGCCCGGACCCTCGCCGAGCTGGACGCCGTCAAGCCCGCGGCCGCACGGTCCCTGCGGAAGTTCGGCGAGCCGGCGGAGTTCCCGTTCTACTCGGTGATGTGCCAGGACTACGACCTGAACGTCTCCTCGTACGGCACCCTCGCCCGCTTCGAACGCGAACTCGCCCGCCGGTCCCCCGTCACCCGCCTCAGCCCCCTCGGCTGGACGGTCATGACCGGCTGCCAGGACTGGCCGGCCGAGGTGACGAACCCGCAGCGCAGGCTGGACGTCGACGGCACCCCGAAGATCCTCGTGACCAACAGCCGTTTCGACCCGGCCACCCCGCACTCCTGGGGCTCCAACGCGGCCCGGCAGATCGGCCGTGAGGCCGTGTTCCTCACGTACGACGGTGTCGGTCACGGCGACTACTGGCTGAGCCCGTGCGCGCGGGACGCCATCGACACCTACCTCCTCACCCTGAAGACACCGCGCGACGGCACCCACTGCCCCGCGGTCTGGCCGTCCGCCGCGCCCTCCGCCCAGCGGCAGTCCCCGGCCGGCGGCCTCGTCAACCCGCTGCCCGACCTGCTCGGCACGGGGACGTACGGCCGGACCGGGTGAACGAAAGGGCGCGGCCCGGCCGGTTCACCGGCCGGGCCGCGCCCCGGGACAGTCGCGCGGGACGGCTCAGAACAGGCCCTTGTACCCCTGCCAGCCGGTGGCGATCCGCGTACGGCCGCCGAACGAGCCCTTGCCGGTGCCGTTGTTGCGCCACACCGCGCCGGAGGTGTCACGGGAGACGAGGTCGGCGCGGCCGTCTCCGGTGATGTCGCCCACGCCGACGACCACGTTGTACGACGCGCCCCAGTCGTTGAAGACCTTCACCCGGCTCTTGAACGTGCCCGCGGCCGTGCCGTCGTAGCGCCACAGCTCGTTCGACTTGTCCTGCGCCAGCAGGTCGCCGTGACCGTCACCGTTGAGGTCACCGGCGCCCACGACCTTCTTGTAGCCCGTCCACCCGGAGGCGATCTTCACCCGCGTCGCCAGCTTCCCCGTGCTCGTCGCCTTGTAGAGGTAGACGTCCCCGGTCGAGGCGTGCCGGGCGATCAGGTCCGCCCGCCCGTCACCGCTGAGGTCCCCCGGCGAGGTCAGCACGTTGTACTGGGTCCAGCCGGACGTCCCCAGCGAGGTGTACGCGGTCGACGGGGTCACCGCCTTCCCGCACCCCGGCCGGTAGGCGCGCAGCGCGCCGCTGCTGTACCGCACCAGCACGTCGTTGCACCGGTCCCCGCTCAGGTCGCCGAACGGCACCACCTTCACGGTCGTCGGCCAGCCCGAGCCCGTGGTCTTCCCGGTGAACGTCCCGGTGCCGCTGCCGGACTGGTACGTCAGCCCGCCCGAGCCGTTCAGCGTCACCAGCTCGCCGAACCCGTCGGAGGCGACGAAGTCCCGCCAGGCCGCCGCCGCGCCGGTGACCTTCACCGTGCCCGACTTCGTCAGGGCCGCGCCCTGCCCGTCGGCGGGGGTGACGGTCAGCGTCCAGGTGTAGGCGCCGTTGGGCACCAGCCGGCCGGCGCCGTCCTTGCCGTTCCACACCGGTGCCACCACCCCGCGGGCCTGACCGCCCGAGAGGGTGCGGACGGCCGTACCGGCCTTGTTGCCGATCACGAGCTTCCAGGAGGCCGCGGGCTTGTTCAGCCACCACTTCGGGCTCCACGACGCGGCACCGCCCTTGACGTCCGCCGAGGGGGCGACGGTGGCGTCCCGCTGCACCAGGGGCGAGACGGGGACCCCGCTGGGGGTCAGGCGGACGGAGTGGTCGGAGCGGAGCTGCGCGATCACGCCGGTGTACGGGTCGACGTCCCAGGACTGGTGGCCCAGCCCCTCGAAGTTCCCGGCGGTGTGCGCCACGGGCGTCTCGCCGCGCACGTCGATCACCTTGAGCTGCCCGGCCTCGGCCGTCGCGACGAAGCCGTCACCGAGCTGTGCCTGCTCCCAGTCGGGGCCGGAGACGAGCGTCGTGTTCCGCTTGGTGACGGTGTCGTAGACGCCCAGGCCCTCCGAGTTGAGCACGCAGTTCCACAGCAGCCAGCGGCCGACCGCCTGGAAGTCGTTGAGCAGGCAGCCCCGCCCGAACGACACGAACTCGCCCTCGCGCCCGGTCAGCAGGTCGACCGCGACCACGGCGTTCTTGCCGGACGACACCCACGCCGTGGTGCCCCACAGCGCCCGCACCTGCTCCGTCGTCGTGTACACCGTGCGCCCGGAGTCGAGGTCGACGATCCGGGTCTCCACCACCCCGGCGCTGTCCCACGGCCCGCTCAGTGCGGCGAACCGGCCGCCGGCCGCGGCCGCGGACTGGTAGACGCGGGAGCTGTCGATCCGGGTGCCGGGCATCGACTGGGCGGGGCCGAGGACGCGCGGCTGCGCCTCGGTCTCCGTGCCGTAGCCGGAGACGATCGTCCGGCCGTCGCCGGTGTCGAGCAGGCGCGGGCCGCCCTCCCCGTAGTGCAGCAGGTCGAGACGGCCGCGGTTGACGCGTGTGCCCGCCGTGGGGGAGCCGGTGGCACCGGTGTCACGGGTGTGCAGGTAGGTCCACTCCCCGGCGGGGTCCTCCTCCACGGTGGTCAGCCGTCCCTGGGCGAGGGTCAGCCGGGAGACCTTGTGGGCGGCCCGCCTGGGGTACGCGTCCGCGACCCTGCGCACGGTGACCCCGCCGCCGGCGGCGGGCTCGACGAGGGAGACGCCCCACTGGTCCGGGTGGGCACCGCCCGGTATCAGGAGCCCGCCGCCCGGAGTGGGCATGGCCTGCCGGGACGTGCGGGCCAGGAGCGTCCGGGGCGCGGAGCCGTCGAGCGGGACGGCGTCGACCCGCGAGACCGGCAGATGGGTGCTGTTGCGTCCGTAGGTCGCGTCGTACCGGGACACGATCACGGTGTCGCCGACCAGGCCGAGCACCTGCTCGACGTCGGTGAGCGGCACGGTCCGCGGGGCTGCGGTCAGGTTCTGGCGGGAGACGATGTGCAGCGTGCCGTCGTACCACCACACCAGGTGCGTGGCGCTGAGCGCGACGAGGGAGTACCAGGTCTGCACCTCGTACGGCAGGGTCGTCACCCGCCCCTGCGCGACGTCGAGCCAGCCGGTGAACATGTCGTCGCCCTTGCGGTACCGCACGATCTGCCCGCGCGCGTCACTCAGCGACGAGTGCCACAGGTAGCTGTCGGAGGGCAGGCCCGTCACCGTGCGGTCGGCGACCGAGCCCTCCTCGCCGAGGTCCAGCAGGTGCGGCACGATGTCCGTGCCCGGCTTCCCCGTGGTCGTGACGACCGTCGACCCGAGGGTGCTGTAGTACGTGTGCCCCTCGGGGAGCGGGACCTCGCGGACCGTGCCGGAGGTCATGTCGCGCAGCGTCACGGTCCGGGTCGACTGGTCGTAGCGGGCGACGACGTCGGTGCCCGCGCCCGAGGCGGTGGTGCCGTACGAGTCCCAGCCGGAGGGGTCGACGACCGTGTCGGTGCCGTCGTAGCTCGTCCAGAGGTGACCGCGCCCCTCCTCGTAGCGCAGGAATCCCGAAGGCCCGGCGCTCAGCAGGCTCGTCCAGGGGACGGCGGCCGTGGTGGCCGGTACGACCACCTCTCCGGCGACCGTCTCACCGTGGGCGCTGCCGGCGGTCAGCGAGCCGAGACCGGCGGCGAGCGTGAGGGAAACTGCGACGGCGGTGGCGCCTCGTACGAGCGCACGTCTGCCCATGCGGGACCTCTCCGGGAACGGTAGGCGAGGACGTGGAGAGGCCTGTGCGTGCGCCGGTGAGCCGCAGGCCATGACCGCGGCTCGAATGGCGTTTCCGGACACCCCCCCAGGTGAATGGCCGGATCGTAGCAGTTGCCGCGTGCATGATCGATAGGCCCGGGAGGGGATGGGATCAGCTCGCTCCGGTACCGGAACCGCCGGACGCCTCCTGCGCGGCACGGCGGTACTCGGCGTTGATGCGCTGGGCCTCTTCGAGCTGGTCCTCGAGGATGACGATGCGGCAGGCCGCCTCGATCGGGGTGCCCCGGTCGACGAGTTCGCGGGCCCGCGCGGCGATCCGCAACTGGTAGCGGGAGTACCGGCGGTGTCCGCCCTCCGAGCGCAGCGGAGTGATCAGCCGGGCCTCACCGATGGCCCGGAGGAAACCAGGGGTGGTGCCGAGCATCTCGGCGGCCCGGCCCATGGTGTACGCGGGGTAGTCGTCGTCGTCCAGACGATCACTGAGCGGAGTGTCTGCTGCCATGTCACCTCGTAGTGCAACGCGTCGAGGGGCCCTGGTGCCGTACGGCACCAGGGCCCCGAAGGAAATTCAACACCATCTGTCGGCCCTGTGATGCTCGGCCGACCCTCTGTTTCCGCTACCCGGCCCGCTGAGGGGAGGGGTGCGGGGATCGCGGCTGCGTGACCGGGGACCACCATCCAATCCGGGGTCTTGCGGTACCCGGACCGAGGGCTTCCCGGGCCGGGCGATCCTGATGGCGTCTGCTCCTCCGTTCTGCCTTGACTGTGTCAACGGGAAAAATGCTAACCGGGCAGTGAGGCAATGTCTACTCTGACAAAGATAGATTTTGGGGCCCGAGGGTCGCAGGGTTCCGTCGGCCGACCCTTCGGCGGCAAGGCGGTGACACGACGACGAGGGCCCTGCCGACGCGCGTCGGCAGGGCCCTCGTGGGGTCGGTGTGACAGGTGAGGCGGACGGACCGGGTTCAGGCGGCCGAGCCGGAACCGGTCCGCCGCTGTGCCCTGGGGCGCGCCGCCTCGCCGGCGGGACGGCCCTGGCCTCGGCGACCGCGCCGCGGCCGGGACGAGGAAGCACCGCGGGGGCGTTCCGCTTCCGGCGCGGTGACGACCACCGGGATGCCGGACGGAGCCTGGGCGCCGGTGATGCGGCTCAGTTCCGCCTCTCCCGAGCGGACCTGGGCGATCTGCGGGGTGATGCCCGCCGAAGCCATGAGCCGGGTCATGCCGCGACGCTGGCCGGGGGTCACCAGGGTGACGACGCTGCCGGACTCGCCGGCGCGGGCCGTGCGACCGCCGCGGTGCAGGTAGTCCTTGTGGTCGCTCGGGGGGTCCACGTTGACGACCAGGTCGAGGTGGTCGACGTGGATGCCGCGCGCGGCCACGTTGGTCGCCACCAGGACCGTCACGTGTCCGGTCTTGAACTGGGCCAGGGTCCGCGTGCGCTGCGGCTGGGACTTGCCGCCGTGCAGGGCCGCGGCGCGGACACCGCTGCTCAGCAGGTGCCTGGTCAGCCGGTCCACCGCGTGCTTGGTGTCCAGGAACATGATCACCCGGCCGTCTCGCGCGGCGATCTCGGTGGTCGTCCGGTGCTTGTCCGCGTCGTGCACATGGAGGACGTGGTGCTCCATCGTGGTGACCGCGCCCGCGGACGGATCGACCGAGTGCACCACCGGGTCGTGCAGGTAGGTGCGGACCAGCCGGTCGACGTTGCGGTCCAGGGTGGCCGAGAACAGCATCCGCTGCCCGTCCGGCCGCACCTGGTCGAGCAGGGCGGTGACCTGGGGCATGAAGCCCATGTCGGCCATCTGGTCGGCCTCGTCGAGGACCGTGACGGCGACGTCGTCCAGCCGGCAGTCGCCCCGGTCGATGAGGTCCTTGAGCCGCCCGGGCGTCGCGACGACCACCTCGGCCCCGGCGCGCAGCGCACCGGCCTGCCTGCCGAGGGACATGCCGCCGACGACGGTGGCCAGCCGCAGGCCCACGGAGCGGGCGTACGGGGTGAGCGCGTCCGTGACCTGCTGGGCGAGCTCGCGGGTGGGCACGAGAACCAGGGCGAGGGGCTGCCGCGGCTCGGCGCGCCGTCCCGCCGTACGGGCCAGCGCGGCCAGGCCGAAGGCCAGGGTCTTGCCCGATCCGGTGCGGCCACGGCCGAGGACGTCACGTCCGGCCAGGGAGTTCGGCAGGGTCGCGGCCTGGATCGGGAAGGGCACGGTCACGCCTTCCCGGCCGAGCGTGGCCAACAGCGCCGCGGGCATGCCGAGATCGGCGAACGACTCGACGGCGGGCAGCGCGGGCGTGATCGTCTTAGGCGGTGCGAACTCGCCCTGGACGGCGGCCCGTCCGGCCGGTCGATTTCCGTAGCCCTTGGAGCGGCGGGGGCCGCCGGAGCGGTCGTAGGTGCGGGATGTGCGGGCGCGCTTCATGCGGGACCTTCCTTGATGGGGCACGTGGCAAGGAATTCCCGCAGCAGATGAGCGGCGCAGAGAATCTCGAGACGAGCCGGAGTAGAGGTGGGGGAGCCTTCCCGGCTCGCACCCCGAAAAGCAGCGAGCTGGGGCCCGCACCCCAGAGGTGCGGGCCCCAGCTGCGAAGTATGCGTCAGCGCCGATGTCAGGCGGGGACGATGTTCTCGGCCGTCGGGCCCTTCTGGCCCTGCGCGATGTCGAAGGACACCTTCTGGCCTTCCAGCAGCTCGCGGAAGCCCTGGGTGGCGATGTTCGAGTAGTGGGCGAAGACGTCGGCGCCGCCGCCGTCCTGCTCGATGAAGCCGAAGCCCTTTTCCGCGTTGAACCACTTCACGGTACCGGTAGCCATTTCATTCTCCTTCGGAGACGGTGTCAGGAATCCACCCTGTGTGAATTCCGTGTCGCCGTGATGATTAACCCGTCGGAAATGAACCTTCTGGCAACCACACCTGCAACTGAGATCGACAGTAGCACGGTGCGATCGGCCGTGTGCGGTCCATGAATTCCGATCCGACCCGCCGTCGGGGAATACTCGGCACGCCCTGCCCTTATTTCTCATTCCGCGAGCACAGATATTTCCTCCCGCGGGCGCGGTTTTCTCGCCGTGCGTCTCCGCCCGCAGCGCTGTGACCTCCCGCGACGGCGGATGTGCCACCGCGGCGGGCGCCGTCGGACGGCAGGGCGCCGGGCGGGCCGGGACCCCGCTGCCGCGAGGAAGGTCACATCGCGGCGAAGGCACTGGCGGCACCGAAGGCACTGAAGGCTCTGAAGGCGGCGAAGACGGCGAAGACGGTCAGGGCGGTGAGGCACCATGACCGGGTGACTCGCATCGCCGAAACCCGCGACGGCACCGCCGACCCGGCAGCACGGACCCGTCTGGCGGCGGCCGGGGCCGCGGCCGTGACGGTCGGCGCGGGCCTGGGACTCAGGGCCGTCGCGGCGGGGGACCTGGCCAAGTACGGCGGAGACGCGCTGTACACCGTCCTGATCCTCACCCTCGTCGTCCTGGCGGCCCCACGCCTGAGGCCCCTGCCGGCCGCCGGATGCGCGCTGGCCATCAGCTGGGCGGTCGAGTTCCTGCAGCTCACCGAGGTGCCGGCGGAACTCTCCGCCCACAGCACCCTCGCCCGCCTCGTGCTCGGCTCCACCTTCAACGCGCCTGACTTGTTCTGGTACGCGGTCGGTGCGGGGGTGGGGTGGCTGATCCACAGGGCGGTGCGTTAGCTCCCGCCGGGGGATCAGGGCCCGAGATGCACGACTGCCGCGAAGGCGAGTGCGCGATCGGGGGATTCGGCGAGGGCCAGCCGTAGGACGTCATGCAGGGCGTGGGCCGAACGCTCCGGGTGGAGCCGTCCGTCCGGAGCCTGCAACCGCTCGTACACGGCCTCGGCGAGGTCCGCGGCGTCCCGGTCCGTGAACCACACCGGCAGCCCGATCACATGGTCGTAACCGGCGGCCTGGAAACACGTCGCCAAGGCCCATCCGTCGTTCTCGAGGATCAGATCGCTGCCTTCCGTCTCGCGGACCGAGAGGTAGGCCAGTGATCCGTCGCCGTCGGGACGCAGACCGAGACGCGGCCGGTCGAGTGCGCCCTCGGCACCGAACCGCAGGTGCGGGACACCGTTGTGGAGACCCGCACGGCCGATGAAGTGGAAGCAGGGGTGCTCGCCGAGGCGTGCCGCGACGTCCGCGCCCGTGGCCCGCTCGCCCCGCAGGACCCGGACGTGCGGGACACGCACGCCGATCGCTTCGATCTCCCTCTGCCCGTGCGGCAGGTCGTCGTCCGCGAGGACCAACAGCATCGGCTGGACGGGATCCCGGAGGGAAGCGCGGGCCGCGTACCTCTCGCGGTGGCGTGCGGCCGTCAGCGCCTGGAGGCTCGACGTGTAGGAATGCACCGCGTAGTGCAGGACGTTGTTGCGCCGCTGCCCCGCCAGGTGGAGGGGCAGCACCGCGAACGGGTCGGTAGGGCACCACCACACGCGTGGAAGGGACCCCCGGGCATCCGCTGCGGCGTAGTCCGGCAGGCCGGGGCCGGGGCCGGGGGGAACGGTCATCCCGAGGGCGGAGAGGACCGGTCCCACCACTGTTTCTCGCAGCCAGTCGAGTACGTACCACGCATCATGTGCAGCCGTCGGCGGCCGGTCGTGGCCCGCCGCGAGCCGGTACATGGCCGAGTTGTTCGACAGCTCGACGAGGTTCACTTCGGGCAGCGGGAGCACCGACACGCCCTGGCGGGTCACGAGCAGGGCGTCGCAGCGGTGGGCGGCGGCGTTGAGAACGACGACGGGACCTTCGCTCGCGGCCGCCACCAGCTGTCCGGTCGGCACGGGGGCGAGGAAGTGTTCGAAATCGGGAAGAGCACGCACTGCTGCGACGAGCTGCTCCAGCCGGGCCACAACCGGGCCCTGTGGCCGACGGGCCCGCGACGCGAGCGATGCCGGGACGAGATGGAGGAACGCCCACAACTGCCTCAGTTCCGCGACGAGATTCGGCGCGGCCTCCCGCAGCCGGTTCACCTCCGCGTAGGAGCCCTGACGCCAGGCCGCCTGGAGAACGCTGCGCTGCTCCAGGAACTCCAGCGCGTATTCCGGCGCCCCCAGCTCGATCGCGTGGGCGGCGGCCTCCCTGCTCAACTTCTCCCAGCTCCTGAGGAGGTCCGCGTGTTCCGGGCCGGACGTCAGCAGCACCAGTGGGACCAGAGCCGCGACGGTCTCGTAGCTCAGCAGGACGTCCTCGGAACGGTTCTGGCGTATCGCCAGGTTTCCCCAGACGAGTCCGGCCCGGAGCCGCAGCAACGGCGGGACGTCTGTGTCGCGGGCGACGTGGTGCGCTTTCTCGGCGGCACGGCGGAGGGAGGCGGACGACTGCTTCGGCAGGAAGGAGACGAACGCGGCCTGCGCCAGGACGATGGGCGCCCACTCCGGACCCGTGAACCGAGGGTCCAGATCGTCGTGGATCATCAGCGAGTGCAACTCCGTCAGCGCGCTCGCGACCTCCGCCAGTGAGGAGTCGAGTGTGTACAGCTCCAGCAGTGCGCAGGCGTAGGCGGTGCTCCGGTCGTCGCCCTGCGCGCGGTTGAATTCCCTGGTCGCTCTGAGACGTTCGACGGCCTGGCTCAGTGAGGAGCTGTTCCCGGTCGCCTTGTAGCGCAGGATGAGGCATTCGCCTTGCTGGACGAGTGCCGTGTGTTCGTAGGGCAGGTCCGGGTGGTTCCGGGAGTGGGAGACGACTTCCCGGGAGGCGTTGACGGCGAGGTCGAGGTCGGACACGGACCCGGTCCGGCGGAAGCGGTCGAGCAGGCATCGGTTCAGGCCGTTGAGCGCCGCCATCCTCCACACGGACCTGCCCGGCAGCGTCTTGGCCGCCCATTCGGCGAGCCGGACCGCCTCGTCGAGATCCTTGTGCTCGGACAGCACGGCGGCGCGCACGCGCAGCACCTCGCTCAGAGCGCGGCGTAGCCGGGCACGGGACAGCCTGTCGCTCCCGGGACAGATCCGCACAGCCGACTGGTACTGCCTCAGCGCCGCCTGGAGAGCTTCCTGCGAACCGTCCCGCCAGAAGCGCGCCATGTGCACCGACCCGAGCACGGCCGCTCGTTCGGCCTGTACGGACCGGGATTCCTGACGGGGCGGAACCACCTCCGCCAAGTGCTCGGCCTCGTCGAGGGCGCGCGGATCCCCGTCCATCTCGTACCGGGCGACGAGGATCCGAGTGAATGACAGTGCGACAGCCTCCCGGTCTGCAGGTGACTCGAGCGCCGCGCGCCCGAGATCCAGAGCCTGTAGCAACGCGTCCCGACCCGACTGGATCTCATGGAGCATCAAGTAGGTGTCGAAAAGCTCCGAGACGAGCCGTCCGACGGGGACGGGGCCGCCGAGCAGTCGGTCCGTCCAGGTCTCGAGCGTGTCCACGGACCTGTGCAACTGGGAGAGGTCCCCCGTGTGGCAGAAGATCTCGCGCTGGGCGGCGCCGAGGAGGGCACCGGCTCGCACGCTCAGCTCCGGGGCGGGGACGCCGGTGACGCGCTGGGCGACGCGGACCGCTTGTTCGAGTGACTTCCGCGAGCCGAGACGGACACCGTGGAGATACAGCGCCTCCGCCGCCTCGCAGCCGAGTTCGGGGAAGTCCCGCGGCTCGTACCCGGCGTCGAGAGCACGCTGCGAGAGCGTGAGCGCCCGGCGGAGAGCTGCGGTGTCGTCGGTCCGGCGGGACTCGTCGAGCAGGTGCCTGATCGCCTGGATCAGCCGCGGCACCAGCTCGGGATCCACTTCGGGTCCGATCAGGTCGCCCAGTTCCGCGAACGGGGACGTGTCCGGTCGCGGCGCGACCGGTACCGGTCCGTCGATGACGTAGACGTGACCCGCGCCGGTGCGCAGAGTGACGGGGCCGGTCCCCACGGGGACGCGGACCACCTCGGCCGCGTCCACCCGCACTGTACGGACGGCGTCGCCCGCGGTGACCTCGACCACCCGCGGCGAGGTGTCGGGGACGAGCACGGCCGCCGCGTCCTGCCCGCGGACCTTCCCCAGCAGCAGCGCCTCCCCGTCGCGCAGCACGCCGAGCGGGGCTTCCCCGAGGACGGAGGCGATGGACGACACGGTGGCCAGGGTGAGTTCGGGCGCCGTGCCGGGGTCGAGGGCCGGGACGTGCGGGCGGGCCGCGTGGGCGAGGCTCCACGCGGTGGCCGTCGACAGGGTCTCCGAGGGGAGCCGCCGCGACGCCTCCGCGAACCAGCCGGCCAGGCCGGACCGGTTCTCCCGCACCAGGGCGTGCAGGGCGCGGTCGAGGTGCCGGGTCGCGCCGTCGGTGTCGCCGCTGAGGCTGTCCCAGGTGATCTGTTCCTCGAGGAGCAGCGCGGGCGACAGGCCGCGGTGGAACTCCGTGACGATGCCCATGACCTCCCGGAGCCGGGGCTCGGTCTCCAGCTTGTCCACGAGACCCGCGCGCAGATAGGGCAGGCATTCCGGGATCAGCGCGATGGCTTCGGGCGTGCGGGCGCCCACCCAGTCGCAGAACCAGAGGTCGGCCTCGGCACCGACGTCCAGATGCGGCAGGAGCCGGAGCCTGACCGCGCGGATCAGTTCGGGTTCCATGCGGGTCGCGATGCTCAGCACCGTGGCGAGTTCGATCGCACCGGGTGACGGTGGGGGCGGCAGGGTCTCCGGTGGTTCGGTCACGGAAGCCTCACCGCGGCCCGGCTCGCGGTGGTCGTGCGGTCCCAGCTGACCAGGGGCAGCAGGCGCGTCATCCACCGCGGCCAGCGGCCCGGGGGATACGGGGAGAGCGCGACGACGCCGCATCCGGCCCGGGTGACGAGACCGACGAAGCACTCCCAGTCCTGCCGGGAGCCGCGCTGCGGGTCCTCGGGCGGTCCGCCGAGGCCGAGGTCCGACAGCAGCAGGACGGGCCGGCCGGACTCGGGGGGAACGTAGGCGGTGCGCGTCCAGCGTGCGCCGGGCCCGGTGCCGCGCTGCGGGGTGCCGGAGAAGTAGCCCACCTCGACCAGCGAGGGGCCGACCACCGCGCGGATGCGGTCCAGGAGGTCGTTCTGGTCACGGCGGAAGGGCTGCATGCCGGGGCCCCGGTCGACCAGCACCTGGACCCCGTAGCGCATCGTGGGCACGGGGAGGCGGGGCAGCCGGCCGACCGGGCGGCCATGGGCGAGGGTGTCGATGAGCGCGGGGATGTCCACCGCGCCCTCGGGCACCCGCCTGGAGACCATGGCCCTGAGGATGGCGCTGGTCCAGGCGGGGACGAACAGCGGCAGATGGGGGAGCGGGGCGCGCTCGGCCGTCGGTCGCGCGAGGGGCTGCACCGGTTCACGGGGCGTGGCCACGGGCTCGACGCGGACCGGCCGGAGCAGTGGCAGTTCCTCCGCCTCGTCGGCGTTCCGGGTCTCGTCCTCCGCGGCGGTACGGGGCGGCGGCTCGGGGGCCGGCTCCGGACGCCGTTCCCGGCGGGGCGCCTCGACCGGAGTCCGCGGCTCCGCGGGGTCGGCGAAGGGCGCGGCGGGGGCGGTGACCGGTACGGCGCCCGGGACGAACCCCAGCATCTCCAGGACTCGGACCCGATCCTCGTCGGTCCGAGCGACCTCCAGGGCACGGACGACATCGCTCACCCAGATCTGCGAACGCACCGCATCACCTCTCCTGCTGCGGCGACTTGGCCAGCGTCAGGCTCCGCACCAGGGGCCACTGCGCGTACCCCGGGCGGACACCCAGCTGCCGGCAGGCGCGCAGGGCATCCAGATACTCGGCGGTGCTGGGCAGCCGCTCGCGTCCGTGCTGCTCGTTCTCCCGCACGTGGACGAGTTCGTCGGCGAGGGCGACGGCGAGTTCGATCAGCTCGTTGTCGAAGGGCACACCCTCGTGTTCCAGGTGCCGGCCTGCGATCTCCACGAGCTGTTCGGGGGTGGGGCCGGGCAGCGTGTACGTGACGCAGCGGCGCAGGAACGCCTGGGGGAGCTGCCGTTCCCCGTTGGTGGTGATGATGATCAGCGGGGCGGCGACATTCGGCTCGCGCCGGACGGTCGTACCGGTCTCGGAGACGGTGAACTCCTGCGAGCCCAGGGGCACGAGCAGGCTGTTGGGAACGTCCGGGTCCGCCTTGTCGATCTCGTCGATGAGGACGACGGACCCCCTCGCCGCGTGCTCGTGCTGGAACCGGTTCAGCGGATCATGCCGGTGGGAGTCCTGGAGCAGGCCCCCACGGGTGCGGGCGGACTCGGGGGCGAGCGACCACCACAGGACACCGGGATTGACGTAGGCACCGTCGTCCAGCCGGCCGCGATGGACCTGGGCGTCTCCCAGCCTGCGCACACTGTCGAACGTCCACAGCAGGTCCGTCGCCTGGGTCCGCGACGTGACCACGTGCTCGTAGTACCGCAGGCGGTTCTCGCGGGCGTAGAACGGGGCCAGGGAGGACTTGCCCGAGCCCGGGTCGCCGCTCAGCAGCAGCGGCCGGTCGGTGGCCAGGGCGACGTCGATCGCGAGCTGGAGCTCCTGCGACAGGAGGTAGATCCTGCCGTCCCGCGGATCCGGGCCATGGGAGACGAAACGGGTCATGAAGGCTCCTAGCACATGCCGGCGAGACGGTCGGGCAGTTGTCTGAGGCGCCTGCTGCGGAGCGCAGCCGTCTTCTCGGCCTCCGCGGTGAGCAGGGGCTCCAGCAGCACCGCGTTCTTGAAGGCGTTCCTGACGTCGTCGTCAGGGGGCGCGGTACCGGTCGTGACCAGGACGATCAGCCAGGAGAAGGCCTGGTGGAGCAGGTTGACGGCCGCGGCGAACTCGGCGTCGGGCGGCCGCCGTTCGTCGATGACGAGGTAGTGGGTCCGGGTGTCGAGGTCGTTCGGGAACATCCGCTCCTCCTCGGAGTCGGCGTCGAAGAACTCCTTCCACACCGCGTCCTCCCAGGTGCGGATCCGTTCCCCGACCCGGTCCTCGCCCATGGGCAGGCTCCCGATCGTCCTCGTCTCGAAGCCGTGGGTGGCGTTGCAGGTGGCCCGGCGTATGTACTGCTCGGCCGTGCTGTTCGAGAAGGCGTTGAGCAGGAGGGTCATCTCCTGCGGCTGCCTGCCCGGCGCGGGGAGGGCACCGCGGGCGGCCTCCTCGTCGACCCAGGTGGCGTTCAGCGCGCCGACCAGCCGGCGGATCGTCTGGTCCTGGAGGGACGGGGCGAGTACGTCGAGGGCCTTCTCCATCCGTTCGGGAGGGGCCAGGAGGAACTGATGGGCCAGGAAGAGGCAACCGCCCTGCTGAGCGGTGACGTGGGCGAGGAACTCCCGCTCGGCGTTGAGCGCTCGCGCGGCATCGGTCAGCACGCGCGGCTGTCGCTGGGCCTCGGACAGGAAGAGGGCCAGCCGCTGGAGCCAGTCGCTCATCGGGTCCGTTCCCGTGGCCTCTTGGGGAAGCCGGGCGAAGCGCCCCAGTACCCGGTCGGCCAGGCTCTTGGCGTCCGGCTCGGTGCCCTGCGCGGTGCGCGCGAACTGGAGCGGCCGGAGTTCCTCCAGGCCCGCCCGCTTCACGGCTGTGGTCGTCAGGCCGTCCAGCAGCACGGGCACCACGAGCAGGGGCGCGCCGAGCGCCCTGCGCCACATGAGGATGTTGACCTCGCGCCGTACCCAGGTGGAGTCCAGGGCGGCCTGGTTGAGGAGGACGACGGCCGCGTCGCAGCGGGCCAGCCAGTCGACGAGCTGCGGCCGCCACTCGTCGCCCGGTTCGATGCCCGACTGGTCCACGAGGGGGGTGTGGGTCCTTCCCCGGAGACCTTCCTCGATCTTTTCGAGCACGGCCGTGGCGAATGCGTCGCCCCGCGCACTGTGACTGATGAACACGTCCCCCACGCAGCCGATTGTGATCCATCGTCAGTCACCGTGCGGGCAAGTCTCACAAACCTGCCTCGAACTCGGTCTTGGCCACGATGATGCGCCAGCGGCGCAGTTCTTCGGTGAGGGTCGACTCGACGCGGACGGCCAGCGACCGGAACCGGAGGGCGGCTTCCGGGCCGGCGGGTCCGGCGAGCAGACGGCGCAGGGTGTGCTCGTGTTCGAGCAGTTCCCGGCGGGTCTCCCGGTAGGAGGCCGCCAACCGCTGGGAGGCGAACAGGTTCTGTACCGCCAGGGTCATGTTGCACAGCGGCGGCAGGCCCGCGGCGAGCAGGGCGATGACCGCCGAGGTCGGCGACGGACCGTCCTCGGTCCGGCCCGCGTGGAGGAGAACGGCGTACGCGACGGCGACGGCGACCGCCGCCAGCACCGCGGCCTTGGCCGTCCTGCCGAGCCTGGCCTCGGTCCGTTCGCAGGTGGCGGTGGCCAGTTCGAAGAACAGGCCCTGCCGCTTGATGCGGTAGTCGAGATAGGTCCGCATCCGCTCGGCGGTCTCGGCGGTCTCGGCGGTGGTGCCGGGCACGCCGTTGTCCCCCCGCAGCCAGACCGCGTCCTGCCAGGGCCGCTCCGTGCCGTCCGGGTCCCGGTCGGCGAGCCGGGCGAACGCGGCGAGTTCGGCCGGGCCCGCGGCGGCCAGCAGGCTCAGCCGGGCGTCGCGGACCTGCCCGGCCTCCTGGTCGGTCCGCCCCAGGTAGGGACCGACGGCCGCGAGGAGGAGGAACATCTCGCGGCGGAAGAGTTCGGCCCTGATCCGGCTGGTGACCCAGGGCTGGGACGGCTCCTGACTGGTCCACACCGTCCAGACCATGGAGACGAGGAGCAGGCACTCGGCGAGGACGAAACCGAGGCCCAGGTCACCGCCGTGCCCCAGGAACACGGTCTGGACGGTCAGGCACATCACCGCGAGCGCGGGCAGGACGGCGAGGCGGATGCCGGTCGCCCGGTACCGGCCCTGCTGGTCCACCGGGGTGTCGCCCGCCGGGCGCGGGAGGATGTTCGGGTAGTCGATCGGCCGGCGGACTTCCGGCGCCGGGGCCCATGCCTCGCGTCGCGTCCGGGAGACCCGGCGCCGGCGACGGTGTGCCCACCGCCGCCCGAGCAGGTAGCCGGAGTCCAGGAGGACCAGCAGCCAGATCATCCCGACGGCCGGCAGGGAGACGACGAGGGCCGGTGCTCCGCTCAGCACCGCCGCCGCGGTCCAGGCCGACAAGGCGAGGCTCACGCCGACGACCACCCATATCCGCACCGAAGCCCGCACGTTCCCCCCTCTGTGGCGCGGAGGGTGACGGTATCGGAGATCACCCGGATCGGACCCGGGAACCCCGCAAGAGTCCGATCCTGGACCGTCAAGAGTCCGGTCCTGGACCGTCACGCTCCGCAATCTCATCCGTTGAACAGTCGTGAATATGACCTACTCATCCGTCGAACGCCTGCTCACGGCCGATCCCGCTCTCAGCCTCCGCCCGCTGCAAGTCGCCCAGCTCACCCGTGGGTGGGCCGTGGACGTCACCGCGGCCGACCTGGACATGCTCGCCGCGTCCGTCGACGCTCCGCGCCGGCTGTCGGCCAAGCGCGGTTGCCTCGGGGACACCGGGGCCAATGTGGAGCTGGCGCGGATGCTGGAGGAGCGGCCCGAGGACTTCGGTGCCGTGGGTCAGATCGTGCTGGGTGCGGACGCGGTCGAGGTCCGGCCCGGTCCACGGCTGTTCGCCGACACCCTGTTCGTCACCGGACTGGAATGCATCGACGGCCTCCAGCGTCTGAGGGTCATCGCCGACCTGAGGGACCGGCTGCCGCGCGAGCACCTGCGGCGGGCCGTCATCCGTCTGGAGATCCGCTGCGGCGCCGAGCGGGACCGGGCCCGTCATGCCTACGACGTCGAGGACCGCTACCGCAACGGGCCGACCGCCCAGGACCTGCTGATCCGCTGTCCGAACATCCGCCGCCTGATGGCGGGCGACTGGGAGAAGGGGGACTTCGATCCCCGCCGGGGTGTGACCGCCGGGCCCCACGGATCACGTTTCTCCATGGCCGAGGTGACATCCGCCCTGGCCTGCCTGTCGGACGATCCATTGCCGGCCGCGGCGAACCTGGCGGCCACGCCCGAAGGACGGGAGGCCCTGTGGAGCGACCGCACGTCCGCGGTCTACCGGAGTGTCTTCCACGGACGGATGAGCCCGGTGGGCGTGATGCGTGCCGTCGAGGCGTGGCGGACGGCTCGGTCGGCGCTGGCCGCGATGCCGAGAAAGTCCCGGCAGCGGCACGGCCATCTCATCGAGTACGCGCCGGAACTGATCTGCTGGAAGGCCTGCCGCTGGCTCCCCCTGATGTCGCTGCACACCACCACCAAGTCGGCCTTCGCCTGGGACCGGGCCATCGAACGCGAACTGCCCACCCGGACGGTCCGGGCCGCGGAGTCGCTGGTGGCCCACTACAAGGAGCTGCATCCGGAACACGGCCGCCCGGGCAGCTCGTACAAGTCGGAGGCGCCCAGGTTCGAGCTGTGGCGGGAGCTCGCGGACTGCCCGGTGTGACCCGGAGGACCGCCCTCAGGGGCTCCTGGGGATGCCGGTGCAGCAGTGACAGGTGTGCAGAGCCGCCCCGTGTCACAATGTGGGCATACCGGCACCTAAAGGACGTGTGGACGTGACATGACAGGGCCGCGCATCGCAGTGAGGGCCGCCGTCGCCGCGGCGCTGGCCGGGGCGCTGGTCACGGCGTGCGGTGCCGACGACGCCCCGGAGACGCTGACCTGGGCGATGTGGGCCAACGGGGGTGAGGAACTGCGGGTCTGGCAGCAGTTCGCCGACCGGGTGTCCCTCGAGGACCCGCAGGTCCCGATCGAGCTCGAGACGTCGTCCTTCAGCGACTACTTCACCGAGCTCGAAACCCGTCTCGACAGCGGTGACGCGCCCTGCATCGTCTCCATGCAGGCGCTCCGCACCACCGGCTACACCCGGGGCATGCTGCCGCTCGACGACCTGATCGCCAGGAACAAGTTCGATGTGACGGACTTCGACAAGTCCGTGATGGAGGGGCTGAGCGATGACGGGAAGCAGTACGCGCTGCCGTACGACGTCGGCCCGGTGATCCTCACCTACAACAAGGACATGTTCCGCAACGCGGGGGTGCCGGAGCCCGAGCCGGGGTGGACGCTGGCCGAGTTCGAGTCGGCCGCCCGTGAGCTGACCGGGCACCGGAGGTACGGGTTCGTGGCGGCGCCCCAGGACCTGTGGATGTTCTCCATGGTGCTGACCAAGACCGGGGCGCAGCCCACCGACGGGGCCGGCAACCTGCGGCTGACCACCCCGGCCATGGTCAACGGCGTGCAGTGGTACGCCGACCTGGCGGCCAAGGAGAAGGTCGCCCCGGGCGTGCCCGCCGCCGACCCCGCGTTCGCCGACAGGGAGTTCCTCAGCGGCAAGGTGGCCATGGGGACCAGCGGGCCGTGGGCGCTGCTGAACCTGAAGAACCAGGCCGGCTTCCAGGTGGGCCTGGCCACCCTCCCCGCCGGCCCGGACGGCAGCAGGACGTTCTCGTCCGGTTCCGGGTTCGGCATCTCCAAGTCCTGCCCGGACCCGGAGCGGGCGTTCAAGGCGATCACGCTGATGACCGCCAGGAAGCAGCTGGAGTGGCTCGGCGGGGTGGGCCGTGCCTATCCGTCACGCGAGTCGGCCCAGCACGCGTGGTACGAGAACGCCCGACTCGCCGGTGCCCGGGAGGTCCTCGAGGCCGCCAACGCCACGGCCACTCCGCTGCGTACGACGGAGAACTGGGACCAGGTCAACGCCCTGCTCAACCAGCACGGGAGCGAACTCTTCAGCGGGGCGAGCTCCGCACGGCAGGTCCTGGAACTGGTGCAGAGGCAGGCCGGGCGGGACTGACCGGTGCGTGACGGGCGGCACCCGTGCCGTCCGCCACGCACCCGCGCCCACGGCGCCTACACGGAAGCGCGGGTCAGCTGGACGCCCTTCACGCCCGTGATGCCCTTCACCCCGTGCGCGCCGGCGGAGGGGTCGTAGTCGAACGTCCTCTCGTCGGCCTGGAAGTGACCACAGACCATCCCTTCGTGCCGATAGGTGTCACCGGAGGTGGTCTCGTAGTCGACGAACCAGGCGACGCAGTACCCGTCGGGGGTGCCCCATCCCCCACCGGGGAGGAGGTCCACGACGTTGCCCTGGACCCTGGCCACTCCGCCTTCGAAGCACGCCTTGATGTTGCCGCTGCCCCAACTGTGGGTCTCGCTGGCCTCGATGCAGCCGGGCGCCGCGTACGACGTGGTCGTCGTCGTCACGGTGAGGCCGGCCGTCAGGGCGCCGAGCAGGGCCGCCGACACAAGTCGCCGCATGTGATGTCCCTTTCTTCGGGGGGTGCGTGTCCTGCGGACACGTCACAGCGGCCGGCTACCTGATCCCTCTCGCATCTCTACATGGGTTCGTATAACTCCGGCATAGACGCGCGGCCCAGGCTGGGCCTGCCCTCGGACCGCCCCCGGATGCGGGGCCAGGCCCTTTCGCACCGCCCCTACGGAGGTCATCCCATGCGCCGTCGCGTCGCCGGATCCCTGCTCGCCGCCCTCGCACTGCCCTTCACGCTCCTGGCGGCCGGTCCGTCCCACGCCGCGCCCGCCGACAAGGCGCAGGTGCTGAGCAGCTGGACCCAGACCGGCGCCGGCAGCTTCGACGCCTGGAACGCGGCCCGCCAGAACCAGGCCGCCTGGAGCGCCTACGCGTTCGACTGGTCCACCGACTACTGCACGACGTCGCCGGACAACCCGTTCGGCTTCCCCTTCAAGAACGCCTGTGCCCGGCACGACTTCGGGTACCGCAACTACAAGGCCGCCGGGACGTTCAGCGCGAACAAGGACCGGCTGGACGACGCCTTCTACGCCGACCTCAAGCGGGTCTGCGCGTCCTACTCCGGGGGCCAGAACTCGTCGTGTCTGGCCACGGCGTGGACCTACTACCAGGCGGTCTCCGTCTTCGGGAACTCGGCCATGGCCGACGGCCGGGCCGACACCCGCTGACGCAGCCCGCCCGCCGACCGGCCGCCCCGTCACCCCCGAGACGGAGCGGCCGGTCCTCTTCGCGACACCGGCCACTCGACGACTTACGGAGAGCCCATGCCCGCCGACCACTACGTGCTCACCCTCTCCTGTGCCGACAGGCAGGGCATCGTGCACGCCGTGTCCAGCTACCTCTTCATGACCGGGTGCAACATCGACGACAGCCAGCAGTTCGGCGACCCCGACACCGGGCTGTTCTTCATGCGGGTCGCCTTCTCCGCCGAGCCGCCCCTGACCGTGGAGAGGCTGCGGGCCAGCTTCGCCGCCGTCGGTGACTCCTTCCTCATGGACTGGCAGATCCACCGGGCCGGGGAACGCATGCGGACCGTGCTGATGGTCAGCAAGTTCGGGCACTGCCTGAACGACCTGCTGTTCCGGGCCAGGACCGGCGCGCTGCCGGTGGACATCGCCGCCGTCGTCTCCAACCACCCGGACTTCCGGGACCTCGTCGGCTCGTACGACATCCCCTTCCACCACATTCCCGTCACGAAGGACACCAAGGCCGTCGCCGAGCAGCAGGTGCTCGACCTGGTCGAGGCGGAGGGCGTCGAACTGGTGGTGCTGGCGCGCTACATGCAGGTCATCTCGGACCACATGTGCAAGCAGCTCAGCGGTCGCATCATCAACATCCACCACTCCTTCCTGCCTAGCTTCAAGGGCGCCAGGCCCTACCACCAGGCCCACGCACGCGGTGTGAAGCTGATCGGCGCGACCGCGCACTACGTGACGGCCGACCTCGACGAGGGGCCGATCATCGAGCAGGAGGTCCGGCGGGTGAGCCACGCCGTCTCCCCGGAGCAGCTGGTCGCCATCGGCCGCGACGTGGAATGCCAGGCGCTGGCCCGGGCCGTGCAGTGGCACAGCACCCGCCGCGTCCTGCCCAACGGGCATCGCACCGTCGTCTTCGCCTGAGAACACCAGGCCGCGACGGGCGCCCGGGGCGGGTTCGAAGGGCGGGGCCGTATAGCCGATGTGTAGGGAGGGTGGCGAGGCTGCCGTGGACGGTCACGACGGCCGTCTTGAGGAGTCTGTGAGGAAGCCCTTGATGACGGCGGCGATTGACGTGATCTGCCCGGCTTGGAACCGGTCCGAGGCCATCCGCCCGACCATCGACAGCGTTCTGGCCCAAACCTTCGACGACTGGCGCCTGATCGTCGTCTCCGACGGCAGCACCGACGACACGGACGACGTGGTGCGCTCCTACGACGACGAGCGCGTCCAGCTCATCCGCGCCGAGCGGCACGGCCACCCCGGCGGTCCCCGCAACATCGGCCTGGCCGCGTCGACCGCGCCGGCCATCGCTTACCTGGACTCCGACGACCTGTGGCGGCCCGAGCACCTGGCCGTGCTGCGCCGCGAGTTCGACAGCGGCGCGCGCCTGGTGGCCACCGCGAGCATCGGCGTGAACGCGCGGGGCGAGGAGGAGTACCGCTCCCACCCCCTCAACGGGCTCTGGCACCCCGAACTCCAGCTGCTGTGGCCGTTGTACGAGCCCTCCCGCGTCGGCCATGTGCGCGGACTCCCCGAGAGTGTCGGCGGCTGGACCACCGACCCCACCGGCATGGAGGACTGGGACCTGTGGCTGCGGCTCGCCGACGCCGGGGAACGCTTCACCACGGTGACCGACCGCACCGT
The DNA here is from genome assembly GCF_040645895.1 of Streptomyces olindensis. NCBI lineage: Bacteria > Bacillati > Actinomycetota > Actinomycetes > Kitasatosporales > Streptomycetaceae > Streptomyces > Streptomyces olindensis. Next base: position 22,882 of record NZ_JBEYZD010000101.1, read on the forward strand.
CGTGATGCTCCTCAGCGACACCTCGCGCCGCCGCACCATGACCGTCAGCCACCACCTGACCCTGGGAACGCTGCCCGACGAGGCGGCGTGCGGCAAGCTCACCGAGGCCGTCCAGACCCCCGAGGTGCAGGACGAACTGCGCGCCTGCTTCGCCACGGAGATGCTCCGCTTCTACAGCGCGAAGGCCGCCTCCGGTGAACTCGTCATGCCGAAGGGCATGACCACCGAGGAGGCCCTGACGGGCATGGAGAAGTTCGTCACCGACCCGTCCACCCCCATGCTCCGCGAACTGGCCTTCGTCCAGGAGGAGGACCACTTCGCGGTCGTCCACCCCCTGCAGTGCAGCAGCGACCGGCACGCCGAGCGGCTCCGGGCGTTCCTGCGCACCCACGACGCCGGCCGGCACGCCATCGTGCGCCGGCTCATCGAGACCGTGAGCCGGTAACGGAAACGCCGGCAGCAGAAAACGTATAGAGCGGCGCCCGAGAATCGTGCCGACCGGTTCGAGACGTACTTGTGAGGTGTCATCGTGGCCAATCCGTTCGAGAACGACGAGGCGTCGTACTTCGTGCTCGTCAACGACGAGGGCCAGCACTCGCTGTGGCCGGCGTTCGCCGAGATCCCGGCGGGCTGGCGCACGGCGCACGGGGAGGACACCCGTGCCGCCTGTCTCGCGTACGTCGAGGAGAACTGGACCGACATGCGTCCGCTGAGCCTGGTCCGGGCCATGGAGGGCGACGCGGCCTGACCCGCCGGGCCTCCCGCGCCTGCCGCTCCTGCACCACCGCAGCCAGATACGCCGCCGGCGGAATCCCCTGCGGC
>NZ_JBEYZD010000102.1:0-22456 GCF_040645895.1 Streptomyces olindensis
GAGCAGCTCCACCGGGATGGGCAGCACCAGCGTGGAGTTCTTCTCCGCCGCCACGGCCATCACGGTCTGCACCGTCCGCCGCCGTCGACCGCTGTCCCGCGTGGCCGGCAACACCGCCTCCAGGGCCCGCACATGAACACCCCTCGTCAGCACCACCGGCCATCACCAAAAGCCGTGGACGAACAACTGCCTTAGCGGCAAGGGTGGCTGACGCCGCGACGCGAAGACGCGGCACGGCACGGCACGAAACGGCACGGGATCCCGACACGAGGAGCGGTCATGGACAAGGTCTGGCTGATCACGGGCGCGAGCAGTGGTTTCGGGCGGGCGATCGCCGAGGCCGCCCTCGCCGCGGGCGACGTCGTGGTGGGCGCGGCCCGGCGGCCTGAGGCGCTGGACGACCTGGTCGCCGCCCACCCCGGCCGGGTGGAGGCGCTGCGTCTGGACGTCGCCGAGACGGGCGCCGCCGAGGCCGTGGCAGCGGACGTCGTGGCGCGGCACGGGCGGATCGACGTCCTGGTCAACAACGCGGGCCGGACGCACGTGGGGGCTTTCGAGGAGACCACCGAGGAGGAGCTGCGGGCGCTGTTCGAGGTGCACGTCTTCGGCCCGGCCGCCCTCACCAGGGCCGTGCTGCCGCACATGCGCGAGCGGCGCTCGGGCGCGATCGTGCAGATGAGCAGCATGGGCGGCCAGCTGTCCTTCGCGGGGTTCTCGGCGTACAGCGCCACGAAGTTCGCCCTGGAGGGGATGTCCGAAGGGCTCGCGGACGAGGTGGCCGAGTTCGGGATCAAGGTGCTGATCGTCGAGCCGGGCGCCTTCCGCACCGGCCTGTTCGAGACGGGGCGGGCCGGCGCCAGCCAGGACAGCGGCGTGTACGGCAAGGTGAGCGAGACCCGAGGCCTGGTCGCGGGCGGCGACGGCACCCAGCCGGGCGACCCGGCCAAGGCCGCCGCCCTGATCCTCGCCGCGCTGGAGGCCGACCCCACGCCCCTGCGCCTGCCGCTCGGCGACGACGGCGTCAGCGCGGTGCTCGGGCATCTGGACCGGGTGCGGGACGAGGTGCTGGCCTGGGAGAAGCGGAGCCGGAACACGGGCTTCGGCGACTGACGGGCCGTCACAGGGGTCCTGCCGGTCCGTGCAGGGCCCTTGTGCAATTCCTGTGGAGGCCTCAATCTTTCGGCTGACGCACCGGAGTCACCCCACGGTTGGCATGACCATGACTCTCTGGGGGCTCCATCGGGCGTGCACCACACCCCACAGCGCACCACCGATTGAGGAGGACCCCTCAGATGGCAGTGATGCGTACTCCCCACAGACCCACCCGGCGAAGACTGGCCGCGCTCGGCGCGACGGCCACCGCGGCGCTCGTCGCGAGCCTCGTCTCCGCCTTCCCCGCCGGGGCGGCCCCGGCCGCCGCCGAAGGACGCGTCCAGTACGAGGGCGCCGCGAACGCCGTCGCCGACAGCTATATCGTCACCCTGAAGACCGAGAAGGCCGGCTCCGCCGAGGGCCGCGCCCTCGCGCACAAGTACGGCGCCGACATCGAGCGCACGTACACCAAGGCCCTGAACGGCTACGAGGTCGAGGCCTCCGCCTCCGAGGCGAAACGTCTCGCCGCCGACCCGGCCGTCGCCTCCGTCGTGCAGAACCGGACGTTCTCCATCACCGCGACGCAGCCCAGCCCGCCCTCCTGGGGCCTGGACCGCATCGACCAGAAGAACCTGCCGCTGAACAGCTCCTACACCTACCCCGACTCGGCGGGCGAGGGCGTCACGGCGTACGTCATCGACACCGGCGTCCGCATCACGCACGGCGACTTCGGCGGCCGCGCCTCCTACGGCTACGACGCCGTCGACAACGACAACACCGCCCAGGACGGCCACGGCCACGGCACGCACGTCGCCGGCACGGTCGCCGGAAGCGCCTACGGCGTCGCCAAGAAGGCCAAGGTCGTCGGCGTCCGCGTGCTCAACAACTCCGGCCAGGGCACCACCGCCCAGGTCGTCGCCGGCATCGACTGGGTCGCCCGGAACGCGGTCAAGCCCGCCGTCGCCAACATGTCCCTCGGCGGCCCCGGCGACACGGCCATCGACACGGCCGTCCGCAACGCCATCTCCTCCGGCGTCACCTTCGTCGTCGCGGCCGGCAACGAGTCCACCAACGCCTCCACCCGGTCCCCGGCCCGCGTCACCGAGGCCGTCACGGTCGGCGCGACGACGTCGAGCGACGCCAAGGCGAGCTACTCCAACTACGGCACCGTCCTCGACCTGTTCGCACCCGGCTCGTCCATCACCTCGGCGTGGAGCACGAGCGACTCGGCGACCAACACCATCTCCGGCACGTCGATGGCGAGCCCGCACGTCGCCGGCGCCGCCGCCCTGCACCTGGCCGCCAACCCCGCGGCCACGCCCGCGCAGGTCTCCGCCGCGCTGACGTCCGCCGCCACCACCGGCGTCGTCACCAGCCCCGGCACCGGCTCGCCCAACCTGCTCCTGAACGTCGGCGGCGGTACGACCACCCCGCCCGGCCCGCGCTTCGAGAACACCGCCGACCAGGCCATCGCCGACAACGCCACCGCCGAGTCCCCGGTGACCGTCTCCGGCGTCTCGGGCAACGCCCCGTCGGCCCTGGCCGTCGAGGTGCACATCGTCCACACCTACATCGGCGACCTCCAGATCCAGCTCGTCGCCCCCGACGGCACGGCGTACACGCTGAAGGCGTACGGCACCGGCGGCAGCGCGGACAACATCGACACCACCTACACCGTGAACGCCTCCGCGGAGGCCGCGAACGGCACGTGGAAGCTCCGCGTGAGCGACAACGCCCGTCTGGACACCGGGCGGATCGACGCCTGGGCACTCCAGTTCTGAGCCGGAAGCCGACCGACCTGACCGGCAACTAGGCGCCCTCGCCCTCGCGGCAGAGCCCCGGGTCCCCGACCCGGCCCGCCACGAGGGCGAGTTCGTCTTCCGCGGGGTTCTCGCGCATCCGGGTCCAGTACGGGGTGGTTGTGCTTCTATGGGTGCGGAATGAGCAGAGGGAGACGCGCGAAGGACGGGATGCGCTGAATGCTGGACGACGCCTCCCTGTCCGTGACCGCGGCGGCCGGCACGGCCGTGACCGACGCCGTCGGCACCGAGACATGGCCCGCCGTGCGCTCCTCGGCGGCACGGCTGCTGAGCCGGGGCACCCCGGGTGACGTGCAGACGCATCTGGCGCGCCTGGACCGCGACATGGCCGCCCTGCTGGAGGGGCACGACGAGCGGCTGCGCATCCGGCTGGAGTCGGCCTGGCAGACACGGTTCGAGGTCCTGCTGGACGGCGCGGCGGACAGCGAGCGGCCGGAACTCCTCGCGCGGCTCGAGGAACTGGTACTGCTCGGGCAGGGCCGCCACGCCCTCGTCACGCAGCCAGGACTGTCGCCGACGGCGCCGACCGCGCCCGTGCCGCCGTCACCGGCTCCGTCCTTGCCGGTTTCCCCTCCTCCACTGCCTTCGCCTTCTTCACCTCCTTCGTCTCCTTCACCGCTTTCGCCTTCTCCACCGTCTTCGCTCTCCTCGACCGCCGGGGCGACCGGACCCGACGGCACGCCCCGCACTCCCGTGCTCGTCGGCAAACTCCCCATCGCCGCGGGCCCCTTCCGCGACCGGCCCGACGCGGGTCTGCCGGACGGCCTGTGGGACGAGCCCGCGGCCACCTGGGCCCTCGTCGGACCCCCCGGGGTGGGCAAGACGCGGCTGGCCGCCCACCTGGCCCGCCGGGTGCTGCGGGACGGGGCGGCCGATCTCGTCGTGTGGATGACCGCCACCAGTGAGGACGCGGTCGTCTGCGGCTACGCCGAGGCGGCCGAGGCCGTCGCCGGGCACGGCAGCGACCAGCCCGAGCACGCCGCGGAGGCGTTCCGTTCCTGGCTGAGCTGGACCGACCGGCGCTGGCTCGTGGTGCTCGACGGGCTGCCCGGCTCCGCCGAACTGCACCACCTGTGGCCGCCGGAACGGCCCAACGGCCGCGTCCTGGTCACCACCGGCCACGCGGGCTCCCTGCCGGACGGCAGCAGACGCCTGGAGCTCGGGCCGTGGGACGAGACGGCCGCGGCCGACCAGTTGACGCGCGAACTCGCCGAGCTCGGCGGGACGGACGACCCCGCGCAGATCGCCGCCGTGGCGGCCGACCTCCGGCAGCACCCGCTGGCGCTGTCCACGGCCGCCGCCCACCTGGCGTACACCGGCCTGAGGTGCGCCGCGTACCGCGACGCCCTCCGCGAGGTGCCCGAGGAGCCGGCCCCGAGCCTCCCGGACACGCCCGGCCGCACCGCGCCGCCCGGCGCCGAGGCAGTCGGCGCATCGGGCCCCGACCTGGTGACGGCCTGCTGGTGGCTGTCCGTCGCGACGGCCGACCGGCACGCCGCCGGCCTCGCCCGCCCCCTGCTCGAACTGGCCGCCGTGCTCGACCCGCACGGCGTGCCGGTCGCGGTCCTCACCAGTGGACCCGCGCTCCAGTACCTCGCACGGCGCCGGGCCCCGTCACACGGCGACTCCCCGCGGATCGCCCCCTCGGACGCCCTGACCGCCCTCGACGTGCTGCACCGCCTGCGGCTGGTCGAACGCGGCGGTGACACGGAGCACCCGACGGTACGGCTGAGCACCCTGGTGCAGAACGCCGTCCGTGCGGCAGTGCCGCCCGAGGACCGGGACGCGCTCGCCCTGAGCACGGCCGACGCGTTGCGCACGGTGTGGCGTACGGCGTCGGGCGCGCCGCGCTCCCCGCTGTGCCGGGCGTTACGGTCGAACACCGACGTCCTGGCCGGGCACGCGCGCGAGGCCCTCTGGCAGCCGCAGTGCCACCCCGTGCTGTTCCAGGCCGGCCGGAACCTCGTCGCCGCCGGGATGGTCCGCGCGGCCCGGGTGCGCTGGGAGTGGCTGCACGCCGCCCTGCACCACCGCTTCGGCCCGGACCACCCCGACACCCTCGCCGCCCGTGGCCATCGCGCCCGGGTGCGCGGCGCCTCCCAGGACGCGCCCGGAGCCGTGACGGCCTACCGCGAACTCCTCGACGACCTCGTCCGGGTCCTCGGCCCCGACCATCCCGACGTGTTCACCGTCCGGGACAACCTGGCGCTCTGGCAGGGCGTCGCGGGCGACCCGGCGCGCGCGGCGGCGGCCTACACCGACCTGCTGGCCGACCGGCTGCGGGTGCTCGGGCCCGACCACCGCGACACCCTTCTCACCCGCCACAACATCGCGCTGTGGCGCGGCACGGCGGGCGACGCGGCGGGCGCGGCGGCCGCCTACGCCGAACTCCTCGACGACATGGGCCGGGTGTTCGGCGTGAACGACCCCGCCGTGCTCGGCACCCGCGACCGGCTGACCGAGTGGCGCAACCGGGCGGCCGACGCGGCGGCGGCCGCGCGGGCCCCGATGAGCCCGGCGCACGAGCCTGCGCACGCGGACCGGCCGGACCCGGGGTTCTGGGCACCGCCCGTGCACTCGGCCGAGACCGGGCCGGACGGTCCCGGTCCCGTTGCCCTGCCCGCCCTGTCCGCCGAGCGGCTGCTGCTCGAACCGTCCTGGGCCCGGCGGTTGCGCCTGCGGTGGCCCTGGCGCGGGCCGGCGGCCCGGGAGCAGCGACCCGGGGCGGACGTCCTGCGCTCGCCCCTGGCCGGGTGCCACCGCATCGCGGTGATCAGTCTGAAGGGCGGCACGGGCAAGACCACCACGGCGGCCGCGCTGGGCGCCACGCTGGCGGGCCTGCGCGACGACCCCGTCATCGCGGTGGACGCGTCCCCGGAGGGCGGCACGCTCGGCCACCGGGTGGGCCGGGAGAACGGCTCGACCGTCCTGGATCTGCTCACCGCGCTGCCGGAACTCCACGGCCCCGATGACATCCGCAGGTTCACCGCCCGGGGCCCGGAGGGCCTGGAGGTCCTCGCACAGGACGTCGCCCCGGCGCTGTCCGTGCCGTTCGGCATACAGCAGTACCAGCGGGTCGTCGACGCGCTGAGCCGCGCCTACCCGATCATCGTCACCGACTCCGGCACCGGCCTCATGCACGAGGCCATGCGGGGCGTTCTCGCCCTCGCCGACCAGTTGGTCGTCGTCGCCACCGCCAGTGTCGACGGCGCGGAGGTCGCCTCCGTCACGCTGGACTGGCTCTCCGCCCACGGCCACGTCGAACTGGCCCGCCGCGCGCTGGTCGTGCTCTCCGGGGTGCACGCCGGGTCCTCCCTGGTCCGCACGGACCGCATCGTCGAGCACTTCGCCCAGCGCTGCCGGGGCGTCGTCCGAGTGCCCTTCGACGAGCACCTCGCCACCGGCGCGGCCCTGGACCTGACCCGCCTCCGCTCGGAAACCCGCCGCGCGTACCTCGACCTGGCCGTCCAGATCGCCGAGAACTTCCGCGGCCCCCACCCGACGCCATCGAACACCCTTGAGCCGTCCGGTTCTTCGCCGTCGTCCGCGACATCGCCACTGTCCGTCCCGTCGCCGTCGTCCGACGCTTTGCCGTCGTCCGGCTCGACACCGTCGTCCGACGCTTTGCCGTCGTCCAGTCCGTCGCCGTCGGCGGGTCCTTCGCCGCTGTCCGGCCCGACCCCGACGTCCGAGTCTTCGCCCCTGTCCGGCCCGACGCCGTCGTCCAAGCCTGCGCCGTCATCAGAGTCTTCGCCCCTGTCCGGCCCGACGCCGTCGCCCGGGCCGTCGCCGTCATCGGGGCCTCGGCCGCTCTCCGGTCCGTCGCCGTCGGCGGGTCCTTCGCCGCTGTCCGGCCCGACCCCGACGTCCGAGTCTTCGCCCCTGTCCGGCCCGACGCCGTCGTCCAAGCCTTCGCCGTCATCAGAGTCTTCGCCCCTGCCCGGCCCGACGCCGTCGCCCGGCCCGACGCCGTCGCCCGGGCCGTCTCCGCTGTCCGGGCCGTCGCCGTCATCGAGGCCTTGGCCGCTCTCCGGTTCCTCGCCCTCGTCCGCGTCTTCGCCGCTCTCCGGGGCCACGCCGTCGTCCGGGCCGTCCCCGCTGTTCGGGCCTTTGCCGATGCCCGGGCCCTCCCCGCTTCCCGAGCCCTCCCCGCTGCCCGGGCCTCTGCCGACGGCCGGGCCTTCGCCGTCGTCCGCGTCTTCCACGGTGCCCGGCTCCTCCTCTGTCGCCGCCTCCTCTTCAGCGACACCGCCCGACCCGGGCCCCTCGACACCGGCCCGCCCCGCTCCCGCTGTTGGCTCGCCCGACCCGGGCGGTGAAGACGAACCGTCCGCCCCCACCCCCGCTCCCGCGGCCCCGCACGCCCCGGACACCCCGCCACCGTCCGCCCCCGCCCCCGTCCCCCCACCCTCCGCACCCCCGGGCCGGTCCGGCCACCCCGCCGCCCCTACGCCCCCCGGCCGGCCGCGCCGGCGGCCGCGGCTGACCCTGGTGGACGACGTCGTGCGGCCCGGCGTGCCCACCACGATCGAGTTCCGGCTGACCACCGTCGGCCCGGCGGAGGCGACCCCGAGCGCTCCGGAGAACGTCCTGGTGATCGCCACCACCCGGTCCGCGTCCGCCGCGACCCTGGAGCCCTCCGCGGCCGACTGCGTGACGGACGCCGAGCCCGCCCGGTTCGTCTTCACCGCCCGGGACCCGGGCGAACACCGCCTGCGCTTCACGGTGTACGACCCGGACTACGGCAGGGCGCTGCAAGTCCTGGAGACCACCCTGCCGGTCCCCGACCCGGCCCCGGAACCCCTCGGAAGGTCGTGACCCATGGCCGTCGAGCTGAACGCCGACATCGTCCACGACCCGTCGGGGGAGTACACCCGCTGGCCCTCGGACCACGGGCACCGGCCGCTGGACCTGACGGTCACGCTCAGCGTCTGCACCGACGACCGGGTGCTGATCCACGCCTACCCGAGCGGCCGGCGCGCCCCCCGCACCCGTGTCCACCGCGCCTGGCTCCACACGTCCGCCTCCGCCATCAGGGCCGAAGCCGACCGGCTGCGGCAGTTCTGGTCGGAGAACGTCGTCCACCACCGGCCGGTCGACGCCCACGGCATGCCGCGCGGGCCGTACACGTTCGCCGGCGCCTGCGACCTGCGACCGCACCGCGACACCGTCGACCCACTCCTCGAAGAACTGGCCGTGCAGGGCAAGCGGGTGCTGGACAAGGTGCTCGCGGGCGCGGGGAACGAGCTGGAGCCGTTCCGGGCCTTCCTGCTCGGCGAGTTGGGACGCGAGGGACTGCGGGTCAGCTTCGACTCCGAGCTGTACCTGCCCTGGCCGATGCTCGCCGTGCGCCCCGACGGCTCCGGCGGGCCGCCCTCCTTCCTGGGCCACCGGCACCAGATCGAGCAGACGGGCGCCCCCTACGCGCCGTACCAGGCGCCGCCCGCCGTCCGCTCCACACCCGCCACGAGCCTCAACACCGACACCACCCTCGACGGCGTCGGCCGGTCCGACGCCGTGTACGACCTGCTGCGCGTGGCGTCCGACGTGACGGTCCGCACCACCGCCGAGGAACTCTTCAAGTCGCTGCGCAGCCCGCAGTTCGACGAGGACCTCATGTACTTCTGGTGCCACGGCATGTTCGTCGAGCGCGGCGCCCACCGCACGGTCGGGATCCGGCTCTCCGACGGCAAGCTCATCGACGCGGACGCGGTGCACCGGTACCGCGAGGAGTGCCGCGACTCACCCGGGGCCGCCTTCCGCCCCTTCGTGCTGCTCAACGCCTGCCACGCGGGCGAGGCGGCGGCCACGGCCGAGCTGGAGTACCTCGGGAACGCGTTCATCGAGAACGGCGCGGACGGCGTCCTGGGCCCGCAGATCGAGATCCCGCAGGTCTTCGCCGCCGAGTACGCGCACGCGTTCATCGAGCGGTACCTGTACGGCGACGAGACCGCGGGCGAGATCTGCCACCGGCTGGTCCGCCACTTCCTCGACGACCTGCGCAACCCGCTCGCCCTGGCCTACTCGCTGCACTGCGGCATCGACAGCCGCCTGGAGACCCGACCGCCCACCACGCGACCGCTGCTCACGACGCACCAGGACGGCTCCGCCCGCGCGGCGGCCGCCATACCCTCCCAGGCCGTCGCCTCCCCGAGCATCCCGCCCGGCCCGTCCGCCTCCCCGACCAGATGACGGGCGCCGGGCCCCGATGAGCCCGGCGCCCGTGCCCGCACAGCGCGGTGCGGCAGGAACCTTAGGGAAGGGCCGGACGGCCAGGGCCGGAATCCCTGGACTCCGGGCCGGGGAGCACGTCAAGATGCGGCGAGCCGTACGACGACGGCGACCATGCGCCCCGCCCACCGCCCCAGCCAGGAGCACCGTACCCGTGTCGATACCCCCGCCCCCCGGGAACCAGCCGCCCCAGGACCCCTACGGCCCGCCGCCGGCGAACTGGGCCCAGGGACCGCAGGGTTACGCCCCGTACGGCCCCGCGGGCCGCCCGTACGGCACCCCGGTCTCCGTGAACGCGCTCGCCGTCGCCGCCCTCGTGCTCGGCGTGCTCTGCTTCCTGCCCGCCGCGGGACTCGTCCTCGGCCTGATCGCGCTGCGGCAGATCAGGCGGTCCGGCCAGAGCGGCCGGGGTCTGGCGATCGCCGGGGCGGTGCTGTCGTCCGTCGGGATCGTGCTGTGGACGGCGGTGCTGGCCACGGGCGCCGCGTCCGACGCCTGGAAGGGCATCAAGGACAGCGCGCAGGGCAACGAGAGCCTGGCGCTGGACAAGGGCGACTGTTTCAACGCGCCGGGGGGCCTGGAGGGCGACACGTACGACGTCGACCGGGTGTCCTGCACGGGCAGGCACGACGGCGAGGTCTTCGCGGTCGTCACGCTGCCGGGCGGCTCCTTCCCGGGCGACGCCGAGATCACCGACATCGCCGACGAGAAGTGCTACGCGCTGCAGGACCAGTACGCCATGGACACCTGGGCGATGCCCGCCGACGTCGACGTGTACTACCTCATGCCGTCCCGGGACAGCTGGCGCTTCGGCGACCGCGTCATCACCTGCGTCTTCGGCCCCGCCGACGCCAAGGCCGGGCTGACCGGGTCGCTGCGCGGCGACCCCACGACCTTCGACACCGACCAGGTCGTCTTCCTCTCCACGGCCAACGCTCTCGACACGGCCCTGTACGAGGAGCCCGAGGCCACCCCCGAGGACGACCTCGCCGGCCACCGGGCCTGGGCCACCCAGGTGCACGACGTGCTCGGCGAGAACATCGAGGCCCTGCGCGGCCACTCCTGGTCCTCCGGCGCCCGCGGGCCCGTCGGCGCCCTGGTCGCGGACCTGGAGGACGCCCGGGAGGAGTGGGCGAAGGCGAGCGAGGCCGCCGACGCGGACACCTACTACGCGCACTACGACAAGGCCTACGCCTACGTCGACGGCCCGGCGACCGTCACGGCGCGCAAGGCCCTTTCCCTGGCCACCACCCCGCCGACGTACGAGGAGGACGACAGCGGAGCCTCGGAAGCCGAGGTGTGACGGCTGCCATAGCGGGGAGAAAGTGCCTGCGTAAAGCCCTCAGGGCCACCATGTCATCACATCGAGTGATTCTCTGGCCTTTGCTTGCACGGCACAACCTACGGTTGCCACGCTGTTGCTGTCTGTACAACCTGATGGGAGCGGCCAGTGACATTCGGTGAGCAGCCGGCGTACTTGCGTGTCGCGGGTGATCTCCGCAAGAAGATCGTCGACGGTCAGCTGCCACCGCACACCCGCCTCCCCTCACAGGCCAGAATCCGCCAGGAGTACGGCGTCTCGGACACCGTCGCCCTGGAGGCCCGCAAGGTGCTCATGGCGGAGGGCCTGGTCGAGGGCCGCTCCGGCTCGGGGACGTACGTGCGGGAGCGGCCCGTGCCCCGGCGCATCTCCCGCTCCGGCTACCGCCCGACCGGCGGGGCCACGCCGTACCGGCAGGAGCAGGCCGACGGCGAGGCGCGCGGCACCTGGGAGTCCAGCAGCGAGCAGTCCGAGGCGAGTGTCGCGGTCGCCGAGCGGCTGGGCATCGACCCGGGCGACCGGGTGATGTGCACGAAGTACCTCTACCGCGAGAGCGGCGAGGCGATGATGCTCTCCACGTCCTGGGAGCCGCTCGCCGTCACGGGCCGTACGCCCGTGATGCTGCCCGAGGAGGGCCCGCTCGGCGGCATGGGCGTCGTCGAGCGCATGCGCGCCATCGACGTGATCGTGGACAACGTCACCGAGGAGGTCGGCGCCCGCCCCGGCCTCGCCGAGGAACTGCTCGTCCTGGGCGGCGTCCCTGGCCACGTGGTCCTGGTCATCCAGCGCACGTTCTACGCCTCGGGCCGCCCGGTCGAGACGGCCGACGTGGTCATCCCGGCCGATCGGTACCGGGTCGCCTACCACCTTCCGGTCAAGTAGCGAACGCTCCCATCCGCCCCGGGGTGCGCTCCCCGCGCGCCCCGCCCACACGGCCGCCCTGCCCGGCGCCGGCGGCCGGGGCGGTCCGTGCTCCCTCCCCGGTCCTCGTTTCCGCAGGTGGCCGTCGGTGTATGCGGTATGCCCCCCGCCTGGTGCGTCGGGGTGCGCAGGCGGCGCGTTTTCCGGCGTGCGCCCCCTGCGTTCTGGCTGGTTGCGTACCTCTTTGTGAAATCCCGTATTCGCTGCGTGAAGGTTAGGCGTAGGCTCAGGCATATGCGCATTGCGGTTTCCTTATCGGGTGGGGCACGGCACAGGCCGCGGGTGGGAAGTGGAGGGGCGCGATGAACGACAGCACGATCACTCTTCCCTGGCTCGTGATACGCGAGGACGACAACGGCAACCGGTACCGCGTGGGCCGGTACGCGACCCGGGCCGAGGCCCAGAAGATCGCGGACAGCCTCGACGGCCGCGGCCACAAGCAGCTGTACTGGGTCGAGCGGCTCGCCCAGAACGGCCCGGCAGCGGCGACGCACGACTGAGCCCACGCGGGCGCCCGGGGGCGGGGCCCCGCTTCGGCGCGCCCACGACCGGATCGGGCGTGCGCGCGCACCGGCTCAGGCGCGCCGGCGTCCGGATCAGGCGTACCAGCGTCCGGATCAGGCGTACCAGCGTCCGGATCAGGCGGGCCGGTATCCGGATCAGCTGTGCGCGCGGACCTGCTCAGGCGCGCCGGCGTCCGGATCGGGCGTACCGGCGTCCGGATCAGCTGTGCGCGCGGACTGAATCAGAAGTGCCGGCGACCGGATCAGGCATGCCCGCGGACCGAATGCAGGCATGCCCGCGGACCGAATGCAGGCATGCCCGCGGACCGAATACAGGCATGCCCGCGGTCCGGATCAGGTAAGGGCGCGGACAGGGCCCGGCAGGCGCGCGGACGGGACCCGGCAGGCGCGCGGACCGGACCCGGCAGGCGCGCGGGCGGGGACCAGACATGCGCGCGGGCGGGATCAGGCATGCGTGCGGGCCGGATCAGGCATGCGTGCGGGCCGGATCGGCTGGGCGTGCGGCCTCCCGTAGGCTCCCCGCATGAGTGAGCGGATCGTCGTGGGGGCCGCGCTGGTCGACGGCGGGCGGCTGCTGGCCGCCCGGCGCAGTGCGCCCGTCGAGCTGGCCGGGCGCTGGGAGTTGCCCGGCGGCAAGGTCGAGCCGGGCGAGACGGCCGAAGCGGCGCTCGTACGGGAGTTGCGCGAGGAACTCGGCGTCGACGCCGAGGCGGGCGGGCGCGTCCCGGGGGAGTGGCCCCTGAAGCCGCCGTACGTGCTGCACGTGTGGACCGCACGGCTGCGGCCCGGATCCCCCGCTCCCGAGGCCCTGGAGGACCACGACGACCTGCGCTGGCTCGGCCCCGGCGAGATCTGGGACGTGGACTGGCTCGACCAGGACGTGCCCGCCGTGCGGCAGACCCTCGCACACCTGGGCAGCCTCGGCGCCGACGCGCTGGAAGAGCCCGGCGCCTGAGGCCGGCCGGGGGCGTGCGGAGCAGGGTGAAGGCGGCACGGGCGCCCCGTACGCCTTTTGTGCCACAGTGCGCCGCGCCGCGCGGTACTCCGCCCCGGATATCGGGTATGTGCCCATTAACCCCACGAAACCGGACATGGGTGGGCCTGCTGGCTGGGAAGTGATCGGCGTGATCGACACCGAAGGTGACCGCGCCGAGTGGACGTTTCCCGCCGAACCCGGCGCCGTGCGCACCGCCCGCCAGGCCGTCCGCGACCAACTCCGCGGCTGGGACCTCGACCGTCTCGCCGACCTCACGGCGCTGCTCGTCAGCGAGTTGGTCACCAACGCCCTGCGACACGCCACCGGCCCCATCGGCGTCCGCCTCGTCCGCCCGTCAGGTCTGGACGGCGTCCTGCGGGTCGAAGTCTCCGACCCGCTCCCCGATCCGCCCCGCGAACGCGCCGCCCGGCCCGAGGACGAGAGCGGCCGCGGACTGCAACTGGTGGCCTCCTCCGCCCGCCGCTGGGGTACCCGCCCCGGCGACGCGGGCAAGACGGTGTGGTTCGAACTCGCGCTCCGGGAGTGAAAAATCGGTGTACGTACGGCCTACCGCTGTCGAGCGATTGGTTCAGGCCAGTGGCGGTTGCCGTCGGACGTGATTCGACGACGTGTCCCCTGGTTAGAAGACTGGAAGTGTTCTCACGGTCCGGACCGAAAACCATCGGGACCGTGCTGTGATCGTGAACACCGTGTTGTGCGGCACCGTAGTGCTGGATACTGCGGGCAGCCGCCCCCGGTGACCGGTGCCGGACGCGGTGAGCTGGAGGGGACGGTTCGCGTGAGCGAGATACCAGCGAAGGCCACGGAGTCCGAGGACCCGTCGGAGGGCGCGAGGGCGAGGGCCGCGGACGGCCTGGCCTCCGCGGTGGGAGGTGCGCTCGCGGCCGACGGGGTGCAGCCCGGGGACGCCATGTGGCAGAGCAGTCCCCCGGGATCCATCTACGACTACATCAAGGTCGCCTCCTTCTCCATCGGCCCCGACGGGCTCGTCGACCAGTGGAGCCTGCGCGCCGAGCACCTCTTCGGCATCTCCGCCGAACGCGCCGTCGGCATGGACCCCATCGAGACCTTCATCGACCCGCGCCACCGCGAGCGCGGCATGCGCAAGATGGCCGAGATCCTCGACGGCCGCGAGTGGACCGGCGTGGTGCCCTTCCGGATGCCGAGGGGCGTCGAGGGGGAGTGCGGCCACGAGGGGCTCGCCGAGGTGTACGTCATGCCGACGCGCACCGAGGAGGGCGACAAGGCCGCCGTCTGCATCGTCGTGGACGTGCGCACGCTGCGCAGCATCGAGACCGACCTCGCCGCCTCGCAGGCCATTTTCAGTCAATCCCCGTTCGGTTTCCTGCTGATCGACCCCGATCTGCGGGTGCGCCGCGTCAACCAGCGGTTCGCGTCCATCTTCGGCGGCACGCCCGACGACCACCGCGGCAACGGCGTCCACGACTACCTCCAGCGCGGCGAGGCCGACCGGGTCGCCGCCACGCTGCGCCGCGTGCTGGAGACCGGCAGCTCCATCACCGACATGCACGTCACGGGCTTCGTCCCGGGCTCCGACGAGCGCCGCCACTGGTCCGTCAACCTCTACCGCGTGCACAGCGGTTCGGGACGCCCCATCGGGATCGCCTGGCTCGGGATCGACATCACCGCCCGCCGCGCCGCCGCCCGCGAGGCCGCGGCCGCCCGGCGCAACCTCGCCCTGCTGAACGAGGCCGGCGCCCGCATCGGCAACTCCCTGGACCTGGAGACCACGGCCCGTCAGCTCCTCGACGTGGTCGTGCCCGGCTTCTGCGACCTGGCCACCGTCGACCTCTACCAGGGCCTGCTGGTCGGCGACGAGACTCCGCCCGGGCTCGCCGACGGCAGCGCCGAACTGCGCCGCGTGGCCTTCGCCAGCGCCGTCTCCGACGCGCCCTTCGCCGGCACCGGCGTGCCCGTCGCGGTCGGCGCCGTCCACCACTACCCGTTCAACTCGCCCTGCGCGGACGCCCTGCGCACGGCCCGCCCCCAGACGGTGCCGGGCGAGGACGGCGGCCTGGTGCAGTCCACGCTGGCCGTGCCGATGGTCGCCCACGACACGGTCGTCGGCCTGGTCCAGTTCGCCCGTACGAAGGGCAGCGAGCCGTTCGGCGACCGGGACCGCGACCTCGCCGTGGAGTTGGCGGCCCGCGCCGCGGTCTGCATCGACAACGCCCGCCTCTACCGGCGCGAGCACGAACGCGCGCTGATACTGCAACGGTCCCTGCTCCCGCCCGGCGACCCGGAGGCCTCCGGCCTCGACATCGCCTGCCGCTACCTGCCCGGCAACGCCAACACCGGCCGGCCCAGCGAGGTCGGCGGCGACTGGTTCGACGTCATCGAACTCCCCGGGCACCGCACGGCACTGGTCGTCGGCGACGTCATGGGCCGCGGCCTGCGCGCCGCCGTCGCCATGGGCGAACTCCGCACGGCGGTCCGGACGCTGGCCCAGCTCGACCTGGAACCGGCCGAGGTGCTCTCCCAGTTGGACGAGATCGCCCGGGGCCTCGGTGCCCCCGGCGGCGTCCAGCAGGCGACCAGGGCGGCCCGCCGCCCCCGGGAGGCGGACCTCTCGGAGGTCTACCTGGCCACCTGCGTCTACGCCGTCTACGACTCGGTCACCCGGCGCTGCACCTTCGCCAACGCGGGCCATCTGCCGCCCGTGCTGGTCGAGCCGGGCGAGCCGGCGCTGATGCTGGACGTGCCGCCGGGCATGCCGCTCGGCGTCGGCGGCGAGCCCTTCGAGGAGGTCGAGGTCGAACTGCCCGAGGGCGCGTTGCTCGCGCTCTACACGGATGGACTGGTCGAAAGCCGCGACCATCCTCTCGACGAGGGCCTCCAGGCCTTCGTCAGCGCCCTCTCGGACCCGACCCAGCCGCTGGAGGACGTGTGCGACCACGTCCTCAACACCCTGGACACCCATCACGGCGAGGACGACATCGCCTTGCTGATGGCACGTGTACAGGGCCTGCCCACCGAGTCCGTCGGCGACTGGACGCTGCCGCGCGAGCCGCGCAGCGTGGGCCGGGCCCGCGAGTACGCGCGCGCCCAACTGCTCAGCTGGGACCTGGAGCCCCTGGTCGACACCACGGAGCTGCTGGTCAGCGAGCTGGTCACCAACGCCCTGCGCTACGGCGAGGGCGAGATCCGCCTCCGCCTCCTCCTCGACCGCACCCTGGTCTGCGAGGTCTGGGACTCGGGCCTCGTCCAGCCGCGCCGCCGCCGCGCCCGCGACACGGACGAGGGCGGCCGCGGCCTCCAGCTCGTCGGCCTCCTCAGCGCGGCATGGGGCTCCCGCCGCACGCCGCGCGGCAAGACGGTGTGGTTCGAACTCCCCCTCCCGGACGGCGGCCCCGGCCTGCCGGATCCGGCGGAGGCGCTGTTGAGCTTGTTCTAGCGGGGTCTGCGACCCCGGTCGTCAGGAGATCTCCTCCAGCCGCTGCCGGTTGAGCAGGTGCGCGGGCAGACAGGGCTGCGCGGGATCGACGGGAAACCCGTAGTCGTAGGCGAGGCTGGCCATCGCGAGCGGCCCGAGTGCCACCCGGGCGCGCGGGGCCGCCGATCCGTCCCAGTAACCGCCGTGCTCCGCGACGGCCTTGGCGAGCGTCTTGGCGAAGGTGTCGTGGTCACGTGCGATGAGCCGGTGGAAGAGGGCGGCGGGCTGGTAGTCGATCGCGTTCACGAACTCCGTCGGCGCGTGGGTCACGCCGTCCCGCCCCGACGTCTCGATGGTGGCGACGAGCTTCTCGACGACGTCATCCATGCTGGGACCGTCCGAGAAGTAGGCCCGCAGGGTGTCGATCCAGTGCAGGACGTACTCGTCCACGGAATCGTCCTGGCGCAGCGTCTCCGACGGCACCCGGCACAGTCGGCCGATCCGGTCCGTCTGGCGGCACACGATCGCGAGGTAGAGGGCGTCGAGCCAGGCACGCGCGTCAGCGGGCGGTTCCGCGGGCAGTGCGGGGAGCTGCCACACGAGGTCCTCGCCCAAGCGGCACTCCTGCGCCGGCGCGCCGGTGAACAGCGCGGAGCCGAGCCGGGTCGCGGTGGCCCACGCGTCCCACGTGTCGATGTGCGCGACGTCCGGATCGTAGGCGCAGCGGGCGAGGGCGAGCGCCAGGATGGAACGGAACACGTCGCCCAGTGCCGCCGGGTCCTGCACGAGGCGGTCCATCGACTCCGCGGCATCCCGCATGAGTTCGCCGAGTCCGGCAGGCTCAGCGGCGGCGCGGGTGGCGAGACGGCCGGCGCGGTCGAGACGGACCAGGCCCTTCATCAGGCCCAGGAGATGCGGCGGCGGCTGCAGGGAGAAGGTGAGGGTCTCGTGATCGATGACCGTGAGCGAGGTCAGGGATCCGCGGTGCCACCAGTAGACCCGCGGTGACAGCGCGCCCGGACCGTCCTCGTGGGCGCCCAGGGCGTACGCAGCAAGGCTGTTGACGGCGTCCACGACGGAACCGTCGGCGATCGGGTGGTACACCAGGTTGTGCCGCGTGGGCACCACGACCAGGGCCCCGGCGTCCGGAAGCCTCTCGCCGACGACCTTCCAGGCGACTTCCGCGAGGAACAGCGCCTGGCCGGCGACGAACGGGGAGTCCCCGTAGACGGAACGCAGCCTCGCCCCGCCCTCGACGCCCACCTCCTCGTGCCGCACGGGCACGCGCATCAGGTTCGCGCGCGCCGCCTCCCCGAGGGCCTGGAGCCCGGCACGCTCCACGTCCCGGTCGGTGAGGAGCCGCACGCTGGTGGGCCTGTCCAGGGCGTAGGCGAAGACCAGGCCGTCGGCCACGACGCGCGCGTAGCGCAGGGAACCGAGGAGTTCGGAAGGAATCGAGTCGACGGGCAGCAACCGGGCGTGCACACCCCGGAGCAGTTCCTCCGCGCTCTCATCCCCCTGGCTCGCCTGCCGCAGGCGGTCGAAGTGCGCGGCGACGAGGTCGGGCCAGTGCTCCTCCGGCGTCCTGCTGCACGTGTGCGCCAAGGACTCGAGGGAGTACTGGTATCCCTCCCGGTAGTGCGGGGCGGCCAGTGCGCGCAAGTGCGTGGCCTGTGCGACAGAGAGCATGGGCAGTTCGGAATCGGCGAGGTCGTCCGGTGTCATGCCTGCGACCCTACGAGGCGTGTGCCCCGTGCCTGCGCCCGGCTTCCGCCCGCCCCTCGAGAGGCCCTGGGCCGGTCCAGGAGACAGGGTCCTAGACTCACCACACATGAGTGACGTGTTCGCCGTTGACCTGGCCCTCGACCTGTCGCCGAACCTGCCTGACGCCGTACTAGCGCACCTCCGCCGTCACCTGGAGGCCGACAGCGCGGACGACGACAGCGACGAGGTGGACTGGCCGGACTTCGTCCCCCTGCTCGCGGACCGGGGCCCGGCGGCACACATCGGCGGACTGCTGACCGGCGACCTCCACCAGGGCCCCGCCCACTGGTCCCTGACGGCCCGCCAGGAAACCCACGCGGAGCTTCTCCCGGACTTGATCGCACTGGCGGAGATGCTCGCGTTCAACGCGAAGACTGACGGGGTCATCGGCCAAGTCCGTTTCTACGAGGACGAGATCCCGGAACTCCTGGTCAGCAGGTCGGGAACGCTGGTCAAGATGCCACTGCGGGAAGCGAACCCGGGCACCTCCCGGCACCTGCCGTAGGGCATCGGGCTTCCGGCGCCACCCTAGATCTAAGGAGATCGATTCCCTGTTCAGCGGGTCCTTGAGAGTTTCTCTGCAACAATCGAGGTTCATTCACCGCGCATTACTTCACTGATTGCGGTTCCTGCGCTCCCAAGAGCGCGTGGGGCGACCTTCCCCATCCCACTCGTATTCAGCAAGGGGAACTTTTCCGTCCTCGCTATTGATCAGGTGCTTTGCTAGGACTCCGTTTGGGTGCCAGCGCTTGAACTCTCCTGACACGAATCCCATGTGCATCACTCCTTCGGCGCGGAGTTTGCCGTCCTTGTACCACTCACGGTAAGGGCCCTCCTTGAGCCCCTCCGTGTAAGTCGCAAGGCTCACCAGACGCCCAGCCAAGTGCTCCACAGCCTCCCCTGTATACGGCTGTCCGTCATAGAGCAACCGGTGATCGAAGCCGATGTCGACCTCGTCGTCGTCGATGTCAATACGTCGCATGTCCACTACTACGGGAGCTTGTTTTCAGCATTGAGAGAGAAGCGGGTAAAGCGCCCGAAGGAGCTCGGCACCTCTTGCGGCATGTTGGCACAATTCGCACAGAAAGGTGCGGCCTTCGGCGGTACAGGGATCTCCAAGTCGAAGTCCCTGCGGTCGTCGGCCGGCTGGCTTCTCTCAGGCCGCCCTCGTACTCCGCGCGGTCCGCGCCGCCTCGTCGGCGTGCTGAGCTGCTCCGCCGGCGGCGTCGTCCGCCCCGCCCGTGGTGTAGTCCGTGCCGGGGGCCGCGTCGTCCGCGCCCCGGCCCAGGTCGTCCAGGCCTCCAGGCAGGCCGCTGCCCGTCGTCGGCGGCTCGTGGAGGCCGCCTCCCGTGGCGGCCGTCGTCGTGCGTGCCGTTCGTGCCGCCGGGGCGCCGTCGGTAATGCCGTGGCGCCCGTTGTCCAACTCGTTCTGGGTAGGCGGTCACCCACACCGCCGCCCGGTGTGTGATCCGCTGTGCCGCCGGCCAAGTGGTCGCCCACCGTGCCGCCGCGGAGGTCGCCTCCGGCGTGGACACTGCCCCACCGGACGGCCGCGACATCAGGTCTCGAACTCGCCCAACCAGGCGCGCTCCAACAGGTGCTTGGGCAAGTAGTCCGAATCCACCTGGATCGGAATGCCGCCGTCATAAGCGAGACACGTAATCGCGAGCACGGCCAGGGATACAGCACCAGTCGGATCTTTCTCACGGTCCTCGTCTGCTGTCCAGTATGCCTTGTGCGACTCCAGCGCCTCCACCAGAGCCTGATTGAAACCAGGCCCATCCTGGCGCAGAAATCGGTAGAAAAGGTTGATCGGCGGATACAGGACGTTCTGGAGTAGATCCCGTGGGACGATACGAACCGCATCAGGATGCGATCCCTGAAGCGTGGCGGTCAAATTCTCCACCAGTGTGGGCCGTTGCAGCCAGTAATCCTGGAGCGTGCTCACCCAGGCGTAGATGTACTCGTCATACGCGTCATCAGAGGACCGCAGCTGTTCCAGTGGAATCTCGCACAGTGCGGTCAGGCGCTCCCGATCGCGGCAAATCACCGCCAGCCAGAAGGTGGTCAGCCAATTGCCGGCGTCCGCGTAGGGTCGGGGGCCGATGGCCTGGAGGTTCCGGACCTCGTGTCCGATGCGGCACCGGATCGTACCCTCGTCCGCTCTGGTAACGGCGAACAACGCAGCACCGATTTGCATCGCCGTGACTACCGCCTCCCATGTCTCCACCTTTGCGGCACGAGGGTCAGGGGCGCAGTGGGCCTGAAAATTCAGCAGCGCCTTCGAGAAGGCGGAGTCAATCATGGAGGTCGAGTCGTCGAGCCACCCGATGGACATCGCCAGACTCTTGCCAAGAGCCTCGGCATAGCCTTCGTCGTTCGGGCCAGGGGTGCCGTGTCGGGTGACCACGACGGTCATGGGGCGCTCCTGTCGGTGATATCGAACTGCCGCGTATGGTAGCCAGCGTACTCGCCGGCATTCCTTTCGCCCTTGACCACGATGTAGTCCAGCTTTCCATCTTTCAGGGCGGCTTCCAGTTGGTCTGCGAGCAGAATCTCGCTGGGATGTTCCCTTCCTCGCTTGCGCATCTCCTCAAGTATGTCGAAGAAGTACTCTCTCGTTCCTTGGGAAACGCGCTTGCCGCTTGGCAGGTTGCGGGCACCCAAGTCCGTGCGAACACTGCTCTTCGCTTCGATGACAACGTATCCGCCGTCCGCACGCTTCCACACCTGGTCGAACTGGTCGTTGCCGTTCAAGGGGCCATGCAAGGTCTCACGGGTAGCGCCCGGGTAACGCTCGGGTACGACGTGATGCTCGGCGATGGCCTCACCATAGGCCTCCGCACTGTCCCGCATGTCGCTGTGTGCCGACTTGTACTCGTTCGTGCGCTCGAGTTGCGTCAATTCCGTCTCAGGAGTGGGGCCGTGCTTGTGCGCTTCGACCGCCTCGGCCTTGTGGCGTCCAGCTGCTTGGTCGTATGCGACAGCGTGATGCCGGTTGGCAGCCGCTTCGTCGAGTATCTTGAGGGCTTCGGGGCTCGCGGTTTCCCGACCGACCTTGCTCGCGTCGCCGAGGTAGTGCGGCTTGAGAGGCTCGGGTGCATCCTTGACGGTAGTCCACGGATGCCCGGGCGATTCTCGGGTCAACTGGGGAGGAGTCGTCCCGCTCTCGTCCAGGAACTCAAGGTTCTTGCGGTTGCCGTTCGACTTGTAGAAGTCCTCGAAGTAGCCGGGTTCCCGATTTGCTCGGTAGACCTGGATCTCCTGGATCTGTTCCCGTGTCAGCGAGCCCTCAGGCCCGTACGGGTTGTCACCGTCCCGCATGAAGCTGGGCCGCTCGGGTGGCGACGGATGCCCAGGCCCGGGCTGAGTGTCTGCGGAACCACCTGCTGTCTCGATCGGGTCGTCACCTGCTCGGCCGAGATCGGCCAAGCCGCCTCCCCCCCTGGGCACCTCAGGGATGTGGCCGGGGAGAGGGACCGCGTTGCCGTCGCCCGGCAGGTCCCGGCCGGGCGCGCTCGCCTCCCCGGCGTGGCTTCCCGGCACGCTCTCGCCTGCGGTGGTGCCGGGCGCCGCATGGTCTGCGGAGCCGGCGGGGACGTGAGGCTCGGCGCTGTTCGTCGGCATGTTGTCACCGACTCCGCCGCCCGGGAGATCGTCGGCGTTTTTGCCGGGGAGAGCAGCTTCCGGGCCACTGCCTGGCAGGCCGCCGCCTGCGTGGACGGTAGGTGCGTCGCCTCCGGCGTGGACGGCCGGTGTGGCCCCGTCGTCGCCGGTCCGGCCGATGTCTCCGAGGCTGTCGTCGAGGCTGTTGCCCAGGCGGATGTGCTGGCCGGCTTGTTCGGCGGTGTGGGTGCCGGCGCCGACCAGGGCGGGTTGCTGGGCGGGGGAGTCCACGCGTGGGGTGTCCGCACCCGAGGCCGGGCCGGCCGGGGTGTCGGGCATGTGCGGCTGGTCGACGACGTCGCCGGGGCCGTCGGCGGATTTCTGCAGGACGTTGCCGTGCTCGTCGAGGATGTTGCCGTCCGGGTCGTAGTAGCGGGCCGGGGCGCCGTCCTCGGTGGGGAGTTTCGTGGTGCCTTCGGGCAGGACCGGGGCGTCGCCGGGCAGCCGGACGTTGCCGTCGGGCAGTTTCGTCGCGCCGTCCGGGATCGCCGCGCCTTCGGGCAGGTGCACCGTGCCGTCGGGGAGCCTGACCGTGCCCTCGGGCAGCGTGACCGCGTTCTCGGGCAGGGCCGGGATGTCGATGTTCCCGACACCCTTCAGGCCCTTGGTGATGTCGCCGATCTTCGACAGACCCGCGCCCGCGCCCTTGGCGATGTAGGTCATCGGGTCGATGACCCGGCCGGCCTTGCCCGCCACCGACAACGCCTTCGCCACCGCACCCGCCTT
>NZ_JBEYZD010000103.1:0-21877 GCF_040645895.1 Streptomyces olindensis
GGTCCGCCCCCCCCCCCCCGGGGCGGGGGCCCCCGGCCCCCCCCCCCCCCCCCGGGCCCGTCTGTCGCCGAGCACCACCTAGGAGTCACATGTCCACAGCGGGGCGGACGACCGCCGACGACGACGGAGAGCTGGAGCGCCTGCGCGCCCAGGTGCGCGACCTGCGGGCCCGGGCCCGTGTGTACCCGCTGATCTCACAGGCGCAGGGCATGGTGCAGGAGCGGTACGCGCTCCCCGACGGGGAGAGCGCCTTCGCGCTGATGCAGCGGGCGTCCCAGCGCTACAACGTCAAGCTGCGCACGCTGGCGGGCGTCCTGGTCACCGCACCGCGTCCCGACGGCCGGGAGCCGCTGTGGTTCCCGCGCCGCGTCCGCCGGCCGGAACCGGACCTGACCTTCACCACGGCCCACCGCTCCGGCTCCGGCAGCCGCGGCGCCGTGCTGAAGGCCGTGCTGAGCCGCACCCTTACGGTGACCGGCACCCACATGGGCAACGTCCAGCTCACCGACCCGGCCCGGGGCGGTCTGCGCATCAAGGAGCACACCGGGCTCACGCCCGACTTCGTCGACTTCTTCGCCCACGTAGGGGAGGACGGCACCTCCTGTGCCCAGGCCGCCCGGGACGTCGCCCAGGTCACCGTGCGCGAGGTGGAGAGCGACCCGGTGTTCACCGAGCCGGCCCGGCGCGCCATCCTCGCGGCCGGCAGCAGGGCCTGCCACAGCGTCCCGCTGACCACCGCGTCCGGGACGTGCGTCGGCATGGTCTCCGCCCACCTGGACCGCCCCCTCAGAGGCCTGACCACGTCCCAGACCGAGGCCCTCGGCACCATGGGCGCCGAGGCGGGCCGCTGGCTCGCCTGGCACGACCGCACCGTGGTCCTGGACGCCCTGGAGTACCTGCACGCCCAGGGCCGCGCCGGCCGCGGCTCGAGGATGCGGCGGTCCTGAGAGCGCGGTGACGGACGTGACGCCGCCGCGCGTCCGGGGCGGCAGACCCCGGCTCTGGCCGGAATCCCCTGGTCCGGAGGCCGCGCCGGGTGTGTGGCGGCCGAGCCGGGGCATCCGGAGTGCCGGGAGGTCGACATGGACACGAGTGCGTTGGCACAAGGTCGGTTCCGGGCCCGGCGAGCGGCGCGGGGTTCGGTGACCGAGGGAGCGGCACGGGCGGGCCTCGCCGCCCGGGGCGTGATCTATCTGCTCGTCGGTGCCCTGGCCCTGCAGATCGCCTTCGGCGACACCGGCGAGCAGGCCGACCGCGGGGGAGCCCTGGCGGAACTGGCGCAGCAGCCGTTCGGCGCGGTGCTGCTGTGGGCGCTGGGCATCGGGCTCGTCGGCATGGCCCTGTGGCGGCTGTCCGAGGCGCTCTTCGGCTCCGTCGGACAGGACGGCCGCAGCGCCCGCAAGCGGCTGCTGGCGACGGTCCGCTTCGCCTTCTACGTCTTCGTCGCCTACTCCGTGCTGTCCTTCGCGACCAGCCGCGACCAGAGCGGCGGCGGCTCCAGCGACCGGCAGTCCCGGGACGCCACCGCGCGGGCCCTGGAGCTGCCCGGCGGCCAGTGGCTGGTCGGCGCGGCCGGGATCGCGATCGTCGCCGCGGGCGTCTGGATCGGCGTACGGGCCGTGCTGCGCAAGTACCACGACAAGCTCCGGCTGGGGCAGCTGAGCCACCGCACACGGCAGCTGGTGGACGTCACCGGCGTGGCCGGCGGTGCCGCCCGCGGGCTGGTGTTCGCGGTGGCCGGCGTCTTCGCCGTCCGCGCCGCCGTCGACTACGAGCCCGACCGGGCCAAGGGCCTGGACGACACCCTGCGCAGCTTCGCCGACACCCCGCTCGGCCCCTGGCTGCTGGTCTGCGTCGCGGCCGGGCTCGTGCTGTTCGGCGTGTTCTCCTTCGCCATGGCCCGCTGGCGGCGCGTCTGAGCCGCGTCGTGCGGGGAACACGATGCCAATGAGCGATTCCGAGATTCCGCATGGCGACGGCCGGCCCGTGGACGTGTACCTGGACCTCCTGCGCATCCGGATGGACACGGAGGACTACCGCCTCCTGATGCGTGTGGTGGAACCGGTCCTCGAGGCGATCGACGAAGAACGCCTGTCCAGCCTCGACTTCGCGCTCGACTCCGGGGGCGGCGACGAGCTGCCCCAGGAGGTCCGTGACGAGGTGGCCCTCGTCATCGCCACCGCGGTCACCGGCCGCCTGGACAACGAAGTGGTCGAACTCGACGTCGACGACACCGGCCCGGTCAGGATCGTCACCGACGCGAACACCGCGTCCGACCCGGTCCGCCTCGGCGAGATAGCCGACTACATCAAGGAACGGCACCGGCAGACCGAGGAGCTGCGGGGCATCGCCGAGGTGAGCGGGCTGCCCACCGACTTCTGACCGGCGGGGCCCGCGCTCACTTCCTCGGCGCCGCCACCGGCACGCCCAGCGGCCGGGCGAGACCCAGCACGGCCTCGTCCAGCCGCTCCAGATGCCGCAGCACGCGGTCGGTGATCCGCCCGTAGCGCGGTGTGCCGGCGTCGGAGCCCAGCAGCGAGGCGATGCTCGGCCCGGTCTCGACCTCGGCACGGGCGTGCTCGTCGGCGACCCGGGCGGCGATCGTCCCGATGTTGCGCACGGTGCGCCCGGCGGCCCCGCGCAGCCGTGGGTCCGCCGCGATCGAGGGATGCGTGGGCAGCAGCTCGGCGGTCGCCGCCAGGGTCCGCGCGTGGTACGCGCAGGTCTCCAGCAGCGCCACCACGTACCGGGCGGTGTGGCGCCGGGCCCGCAGCGGCGTGACCGGGTGGGTCAGCGGCTGTGTGGCGGCCCGCAGGTCCGCCAGCGCCTGGTCCAGGTCGCGCGCCTGGTCCAGCAGGTCGTCCGCGGGCCCGCCGCTGAGCTGGCCGACCGCCGCCTCCGTGACGGCGGCCAGCCGGTCCAGCACGGTGCCGAGCAGCTCGTTCGTACGGCGGTCCGTGCGCACCGGCAGCACCAGCGCCGCCGCGACCACCCCGCAGGCCGCACCGAGCGCCGTCTCCTCGATCCGCAGCACGAGCACGTCGAGGCTGTAGGTGTGCAGCAGGGTGTACAGCAGCCCCAGCATCGCCGTGACGAAGAACGACATCAGCGTGTACGACAGCGGCGCCACGTAGAACATCGCGAAGATCAGCACCAGGACCAGCGCGAACGCCGTCCACGTGTGCTGCCCGACCAGACCGGCCAGCACGATGCCGGCCACCACGCCGAACACCGTCCCCAGCAGCCGCCGGTAGCCCTTCACCAGGATCTCGCCCGTCGAGGCGGTGTTCAGAAAAACGATCCAGCACGTCAGCACGGCCCAGTACCAGCGCTGCGTGGACAGCAGCTCGCCGCCCACGATGGCCAGTGTCGACCCGACTGCGACCTGCACGGCCGCGCGCGTGGTGGGCCGCCGCAGACCCGTCTGCTCCTCCTGCGCCGCCTCCTCGCCGCCGTCGATCGCGGCGTCCTCGGCGTCCAGCTCCTCCCGGGAGCGGGCGGTGGCGGGGGAGTCGTCCGACTCGTCCTGCGGGCCGTCCAGCGCGATCCGCAGCCCCAGCACCGCCCGCGCGGCCTCGCCGATGCCCCGGAAGACGTCCTGGACGGCGCTCGGGGCGGGCGGCAGGTTCTCCTCGTCCCGGTAGCCGAGGAGCCGGTTGCGCACATGGGCGAGCGCGGTGCCCGCGTCCCCGCTGCCCGCCCGCAGCACGAGCGCCAGCAGCGCCCGCAGATCACGGCGGAGCGTGGCGGTGGCCTCGTCCGGCAGGGCCGGCTGCCCCATCGACGGCGCGGGCGCGCCCGGCAGGTGCAGGGTCAGCGTGTCGGCCCGTTCGGCGCTGCGCGCCGACAGCAGCAGCAGACCCAGCCGCTCGGCGGCGATCTCGGCGTCCGCGATCCGGCGCTGCACCAGCCGCGCCACCGACTCGTCGGGCGTGCCCTCCTCCAGCCGGGCCTGGATCATCATCGCCGTCTCGTGCAGCCGCGCGGTGCCCTCGCGTACGGCGTCGAGCGCCTTGTCCATCTCGTCCGCGTCGGCGTCCAGCAGGTCGAGCTGCGCGGACACCAGCTGCGCCAGCCGGGCCCGGAAGGCCAGCCGCAGCCGCAGCAGCACGCCCGCGGGGGTGGCGGGCACGACCGCGAACCGCATCACGGCACTGGAGGCGAACGCCAGGGCGATGGCGCCGCACAGCACGGGCAGCGCCGAGACGGTGGCGCCGACGAACAGGGACAGGAAGTAGACCTGGAAGCCGATCAGGCCCAGCGCGGTGCCGCGGTCACCGAACCGGCGGCCGTAGACCGCGCAGAAGATCAGGACGACGAAGAAGACGTCACCGACGAGGAGACGCGCGTTCAGCACCGCGCCCAGGGACACCGACGCCAGCGCCACCGGCAGCCCCAGCGCCAGGGTCACCGCCTGGGCGCCGAGCTGCTTCTCCCGGATGGCGAAGGTGGCGACCATCGCCGCCATGGCCCCCGCCACCAGATGGTGCACATCGGCCCGCAGCAGGGAGAGCACGGCCAGGGTGAGGGCGATGGCGCCGACCGTCCGCAGCCCGGCCGTCAGGCGCAGCAGCCCGGGGTCGGAGGCCGCGATCCGGTCCCGCAGTCGTGTCCGCACCGAGCGTCCCGCTGCCCTCACGCCGCCGCACTCTCTCCCGACTCGCACTCACACCAAGATCCGCACCTCAGCATGTCATGCCACGAGCGGAAGCTCCCGTCCGGGCCGGGGCGCTACTCCTGCCGGCCCGTTCCCTCGACGTGCTCCCGCACCTGCTCCGGCGTCAGATACGCGTCCGTGTACTCGAAGTCCTTCAGCCGGGCGGCCTTGCGGGCCTGGAACCCCGTGCGGACGAAGTCGTCGCCGGCGACCGCGTTGAGCAGCCAGTTCGTCATCACCCGCGTCTTGGCCACGTTGGTGCGCAGCGCCGACCAGTGGTACCCGCGGGCCACGGCCTGGGCGGGCAGGCCGCGCAGTTCGATGCCCAGCGGCTTGGAGACCGCGTCGGTGCCGCCCAGGTCGACGACGAGCCCGAGGTCCTTGTGCACGTACGGCTTCATCGCCTGGCCCCGGAGCGTCGCGATGACGTTGTCGGCGACGTGCCTGCCCTGCCGCAGGGCGTGCTGCGCGGTGGGCGGGCACATGGCGCTGTCGTCGCCCTTGGCCAGGTCGGGCACGGCGGCCGAGTCGCCGAGCGCGAACACCCCGTCGTTGCCGGGCAGGTTCATCTCGGGGGCGACCGCCAGCCGCCCCTTCACCGTCTCCGCGCCGAGCGTGGCGATGAGGGGACTGGCGACGACGCCGGCGGTCCAGATCAGCGTGCGGGTCGGGATCACCCGCCCGTCGGTGAAGGTGACCTCCTCCGGACCCGCCTTGGCGATGGAGGTGCCCAGGGAGATCTCGATGCCCCGCCGCCGCAGGATCTCCTGCGCGCTGCTGCCGAGCTTGTCGCCCAGCTCCGGCATCAGCTTCGGCGCGATGTCGATCAGATGCCACTTGATCAGACCCGGGTCCAGCCGCGGGTAGCGCTTGACGGCGGCGTGCGTCAGCCGCTGCAGGCACGCCGCGGTCTCGGTGCCCGCGTAGCCGCCGCCGACCACCACGAACTGCAGCCGCGAGGCCCGCTCCTCGGGGTCCTGGCTCGCGTCGGCCAGGTCCAGCTGCGAGATCACGTGGTCCCGGATGTACGCCGCCTCGGCGAGCGTCTTCATCCCGAACGCGTGCTCCGTCAGCCCCGGGATGTCGAAGGTCCGGGTGATGCTGCCGGGGGCCAGCACGATGTAGTCGTACGGCTCGTTGACGATCCGGTCGGTGATGGTGCGGATGACGCACACCTTCGCCTTCAGGTCGACTCCGATGGCGCCGCCCGGAATGATCCGCGTGCGGTACTTCTTGCTGCGGCGCAGGGAGACGGCGATCGACTGCGGCGTCAGCACCCCGGAGGCGACCTGGGGGAGCAGCGGCAGGTAGAGCTGGTAGGCGAACGGCGTCACCAGCGTGACGTCGGCCTCGTCCGGGGAGAGTTTCCGTTCCAGACGGCGGACGCACTCCACGCCGGCGAAGCCTGCGCCAACCACCAGGATCCTGGGTCGTGTCACGGTGTTCATCCCTTTCTGCGGCTCCAGGCGGTCTGCCTCGAACGCCTTCCGACTGCCCCTGGATCGCCGGTTCGCACCCCTTCGATCCCACCGCCTGCCCGACGGGTACGCCAGTCGGACGTGGCAGGCAGACGAACGCGTCGATCACCACCATGCCCGCACCGTGGCCGAAAAGCACCAGGCGGGAGTGAAGAAGGCGTGCACACCCGGGCCCGCCGTCAGGACGCGGCGTCCCCGCGGAGGTGACACAGCAGCAGGCACACGTCGTCGTCGCGCTCCGAGTCGCTCAGCAGCGGATGGAGGATCCGGTCCGCCGAACCCGCCAGGTCCGCGTCCAGCTCCCCGGAACGGAACCCGCCGAGCGCCGTGGCCAGCCGCCCGATGCCCGGGTCTATGCCCTGCGCGCGCCGCTCCACCAGGCCGTCCGTGTACAGCGCGAGCGTCGAGCCGGGCGCCACCGGCACGGTGTGGTCGTGGATCTCCTGGGTGAGCGGGATGCCGAGCATGGCGCCGGGCTTGGCGTCCAGGATCCGCACGCTGCCGTCGGCCAGGCGCAGCACCGGCGGCGGATGGCCCGCGGCGGCCCAGGTCAGCGTGGGCTCGTCCGGGTGGAAGCGGGCGATGACCGCGGTGGCGTACAGATCCGGCTGCAGATGGTGCAGGAACCGGTGCAGCCGGGTCAGCAGCCGGCCCGGGCTGTCGCCGTCGACGGCGTACGCCCGCAATGCGGTGCGCAACTGGCTCATCATGACGGCCGCGTGCAGCCCGTGCCCGGTCACGTCGCCGACGACGGTGATGAGCCCGCCGTCCCGCTGGGGAAAGGCGTCGTACCAGTCACCGCCGATGTTCAGCCCGTGCGTGGCGGGCAGATACCGCGCGGCCAGGCTGAGGCCCGGCGTGGCCGGCAGATCCGTGAGCAGGGCGCGCTGCAGCGTCTCGGCGATGTCGCGGTTGTGCTCGAAGCGCCGCGCGTTGTCGATCGCGATGCTGGCCCGGCGCGTCAGCTCGATCAGCATCACCGCGTCGTCCGGGTTCCACCGCGCACCGGGCGGTGACAGCGTCAGCACGCCGAGCGGCGCCCGCCGCGTCGGCAGCGGCACGCACAGCAGCGGCCGCGCGGGATCCAGCGCGGACGGCGGCTGGTCGTCGACCCCGGGCAGGTTGCCCGGATGGTCCGCGGCGTACTGGGGCCGCCCGGTACGGGCCGCGACCACGGCGGCGGCCGGATGCGGCGCCGAGCGGTGCTTGTCGTCCTCGTGGTCGAACAGCCAGACGTCGACGCTGCTCGCGTACTCCGGCACCAGCAGGTCCGGCAGCCGCCGCACGATCTCCTCGTGGTTGAGGGAGGCCGTCAGCACGGCGCTCGCGTCCGCGAGGAACGTCAGCCTGCGGCGGGCGCTCTCCGCCTCGTTGCGGGCACTGCGCTCGGCGGCGAAGGCCTCGCGCTGCGCCCGGCCGGCCGCGTCCAGCTCGGCGTGCAGCGCGAGGACGCCCTGGTTGGTCTGGTGCAGCTCCTCGCGGTGGAAGGCGACCAGGTCCTCCTGCTCGGTGAGCTTGTCCAGCACGACGGCGGTGTCCTCGTCGGCGCCGAGCAGCGCCTCCGCGAGGGCGGCCGGGTCGTCGGCGACGGTGCCGCCCTCCGCGGCCTGGGCCGCCTCCGGGCAGGGGACCGTGACCTCCCAGGGCGGCTCCCCGGCGGCGCACGCCTCCGGCGACGGGGTCACCACGGCGTGCAGCAGACCCTCCTCGGCGGGAGACCCCGCGACGTTCAGGGTGAGCACCCAGGTGCCGCCCTTGGTGAGGCACTGCCGCAACTGGGCGCTGAGGGCGGTGGCCAGCCTGGTCCGTTCCAGGGTGGGCACACCGTAGGCCGCGGCCAGGCGCGCGAGGGCGATGCGGGCGCGGGCCGCGTCAGTGACGGTGGTGATCTGCCAAGTGCGCATCATGGGCGGTCCGGCGGGGTCGGAGTCAGCACGGCCACGGCGGTGTCGTCCCGCACCGGGCGGGCGGGACTGCTCGCGTCGCGTATCGTCACGGCGGCCGTCACGGCCGGGTCCGCCGTCGGCAGACCGGCGCCGGACGGCGGCGTCCAGCGGCTGGGCAGACCGTCGGTGTGCAGGATCAGCAGCCGGTCGGCCGCCCAGTCGGCCTCCTCCTCGCGGAGCGTGGTGGGCCGGTGGACGCCGACGATGCCGGGCCGCGACAGCAGCGGACGCCAGGTGCCGTCCGCGCGCAGCCGGGCCCCCACGTTCCCGATGCCGGCGAACCGCAGCCGCCCGGTCCGCAGGTCGAGCTGGGCCACGGCGACGGCCGCGCCGCGGGTGCCCTTCAGCGCGTCGTGGATCCGCCGCAGCGACTCGGCGGGGGAGAGGCGGGCCCAGCGGTGCAGCTCCGCGACCGCGGCGGACGAGGCTCGGGCGGCCTCCGGGCCGTGTCCCAGCCCGTCCGCCAGCATCAGCGTCACCCGGTCCCCGGACCGCACCCACGTCCACGCGTCACCCGAGTACTCGGCTCCGCCGTAGGGGATGTTCACACCTCCGGCCCGCACCTCACCGACGGGCCCGGAGGGCTCGGCCGCCGCACCGGCCCGCGCCGCCCGCCCCGCCGCGCCGCCGCCGGCCGACGGGCGGTCCCAGGGCGTACGCCGCCCCGGCAGATCGTCCGGCGCGCCGCCGCCAGCGGGTCCGCCGTCCGGCCGCGCGCGGTCCCAGGGCGTAGGTCGGCTCGGCTGGTTCTCCGGCCCGCGACGGGCGGGCCCACCGTCCGGCAGCGCGTGGTCCCACGGCGTACGCCGACCCTGCTCGTCCTCCGGCCCGCCGCTGCGGCCGGGCCCGTCGTCCGGCACGCCGACGCCCCCCGCGACACCGGACGCGGCCGTGTGCCCCGTCAGGCCGCCGCATGCCACGGCGACCGCCGGCGGCTGCGCCCGCGACTCACTGCCCGGCCCGTTATCCGGCCCGGCACCCGGCCACGGCGCGGCGCCGGTGCCCTGGCCCTCGGGCCAGGTGTCGGCGCCCCGCGGGCCACCACCCGGCGTGCCCGGCCCTGGGCGTCCCGACAGCCCGTCGGCCCACACCGTCACCGTCGAACCCGCCGTGGCGGCGCCACCCCGGGGCGTCGTCCCCACCCGGGCCACCGCCACCGTGCCGCGGCCCGGCGTGCTGTGCAGGCCGAAGTCGTCGGCGAGACGCAGACACGTGCCGAGACCGGCCCCGAGCGAGCGGGTCGTCGAGAAACCGTCGCGCACGGCCGCGGAAACGTCGGAGATGCCCGGCCCGTGGTCGATCGCGGCGATCTGCACGACCCGGGCCCGCGTCCGGCCGTCCCCCGGCTCGGGCGGGTCCACGACGTCGATGAGCACCTGCCCGCCCTCGGCGTGCTTGAGCAGGTTCGTGGCCAGCTCGGTCGCGACCAGCGCGGCGGCAGCGGTGCGCCGCTCGTCCAGCCCGGCCAGCTTGGCCGCGTCCTCGGCGGCGACCCGCGCGTCGCGGACCCGGGTCGAGTCGCGCACCGGGACGTCCCACACGCGGGGCATCACACCTCCTCGCGCGGGCGCGGCGGCCGGCCCGCCCAGCAGGTGACCCGGACGGTGGTGCCCGCGCCCGGCGTGCTCTCGATGTCGAACTCGTGTACGAGGCGCCGTGCCCCGCTCAGCCCCATCCCCAGCCCGCCCCCGGACGTGTAGCCGTCGCTGAGCGCCTGGTCCAGATCGGCGATGCCCGGCCCCTCGTCCGAGAAGGCCAGCCGGAGCCCCTGGGCGGCCCCGCTGCTGACGTGCGTCGCCGCCATCTGTCCGCCCCCGCCGTGCACGAGGGTGTTGCGGGCCAGCTCACTGGCCGCCGTGACGAGCTTGGTCTGCTCCACCAGGCCGAAGCCGAGCCGGGCAGCGGCCTGCCGCACATGCTGTCGCACCCACACCAGGTCCATGTCCGACCGGATGGGCAGGCAGGCCTCCACGCCCGCGGCAGTGTGCATCACGGACTCTCCTGACGCGGGCCGCCGGGACGGGTCACCGGGGCCTGCTGCGCGAGGAGCTCCATGCCCGCCTCGGTGCTCAGCGCGGTGCTCAGCCCCGGCAGTGTCAGACCCAGTTCCACCAGGGTGATGGCGACCGCCGGGCGCATGCCGGCCACCACGGTCCGCGCCGCCAGCAGCCTGGACTGTGCCGCGATCTCGGCCAGCACCCGGCCGAGGAAGGAGTCCACGATCTCCACGCCGGAGATGTCGATGAGGACACCGCGCACCCCGGTACGGGAGATCGTCTCCGACAGGTCCTGCTGGAGCTGCTGCGCCGTGCTGTCGTGCAGATCCCCCTGGAGCGTCACCAGCAGGACGTCGCCGAGCCGCAGGACCGGCACATGGCCTGTGACGGGACGGGAGTACGCCTCGCTCACCGCTGACCCGCACCCGGGTTCACGATGTCCGCGCCGAGCTCGTGCAGGGCGTAACCCAGCGCGTCGGCGAGACTCGCCCGGGTGATCACGTCCAGGTCCAGACCGAGATGGACGATGGTCTGCGCGATGGCGGGGCGGATGCCCGAGACGATGCACTGGGCGCCCATCAGCCGCGCCGCTGCGACCGTCTTCATCAGGTGCTGCGCCACCAGCGAGTCGACCGTCGGCACACCGGTGATGTCCAGGATCGCGAACCGGGCGTGCTGGTCCACCACGGCGTTCAGCAGCGTCTCCATCACCACCTGGCTGCGGGCGCTGTCGAGCGTCCCGATCAGCGGCACGGCCACGATGCCGTCCCACAGCCGGATGACCGGCGTGGCCACCTCCAGCAGCTGCATCCGCTGCCGGTCGCTGAGCGCCTGCCACTCGCTCAGCGCCGACTGCATCGCCACCAGCCGCAGGGTGCCCATCAGCACGGTCAGCGCCGTCGAACACGCCCGCAGGTGCTCGGGCGGCGCCTGTTCCAGATCGGCGGCCAGGAGGTTCTCGACGGGCGGCCGCAGGGCGGCCAGCTCGCTGGAGACCTGGGTGTTGGACAGCCCGGCCCGGGAACGCGCCGCGCCCATCCGGGACAACTGCTCGCGCACCCCGCTGAAGCCGGCGGCGTCCGGGTCCTCCACCTGGTCCGAGTCGGCCACCTGGGCCAGCGCGTCCACGACGACCTTGCCCGCTTCCACCGCCTCCTCGCGCGAGACGGTGAACACGGCGCGGAACAGGGGCTCGTCCGCCCACCGCTGGGCGATCTGCTCCCGCCGCCGGTGCAGGAAGTCCCTGACCTCGTGCGTGGGCGTGACGAACTGTCCGTCCGCTTCGTGCTCCGGCACCTGGTTCTCTCCTCATCCGCGTTGCGTCGACCGAACCCGCTTCAGGCAACGAGACGGCGCTGTGACCCTTGCCGGGCGCCAACTCTAACCATGCGCCGACCTCGTACGACACCGGATCCGGCGCAAGCGTTCCGGTCCCGGGCGACGGCGGCCGGCCACCGCCGTCACCATCGTGCGAGGGGCGCGAACCGCCGTCCGGGCAGGGCGGAGCGAGGGCACCGGGCCGCCGGTCTCCGCCGGCGCCGTGCCCTGGGGGCACCCGGTCCGTCAGGCGCCTTCTTCCCCCTCGGGGGTCTGCGGCCCTGCGTCGACGCGGGCCAGAGCCTCGTCCACGCTCTCCGATATCGGCACCGTGATGCTCACGCCCGTCAGGTCGAGGATGCGCCGCACCGCCGGGGTCGGGCCGATGACGTGCACGCTGCCGTCGTTCCCGCGGGTCTCCTGGTACACCCGCAGGATGATGTTCATCCCCGACGAGTCCATGAACGGGACGGACGACAGGTCGAGCAGGAAGTGACGTCGGCCGTGGTGGAGTTGGTTGGCCAGATGGGCCTGGAACTCGGTCGCGGTGTCGACGTCCAGGTAGCCGTCGACCGTGATCAGGGCCACGTCCTCCCGGGGCAGTTCGACTTCCACGGACAGCGGGTTCTGGGCGAGGGGCACGGGTACCTCCAACAAGTGCTACGGCCTGGGCTGGTCACCTCCGGGGGTGACCGCGGTGCGGGACGACGCCGGTCGTGTCGCGGACTCGAGTGCCGTTTCTCATGTGCCTCCCTTCGCAGTGGGGCTCCGATTTTCACCGCGCCCCCGCGATTACCCCGGAAACCGCCCTCCATTCCCCCCGATCCGAACATCGCCCGGGACCGCCCCCGTCGTACGGTGCGGGGCGGGTGCCCCGAATGCGCTTGCGGCAGGAGGGTAATTGCTGCTGTGGAGCAGGCGGTCGGCATCCGTCCGCCAGGGCTCGAGCGATCCGCACACCGCCAGGGAGGATGGGACAGCGTGGCCATCGACAGAATCTGGTCGTACGCGCCGGCAAGCGGTCACACCGAGGGACAGGACCTGACCGGGTTCACCGTCGCCGCGACCGACGGCACGATCGGGCACGTGGACCGCGAGGCCGCCCCGCACGCCATGCGGCATCTGGTCGTCGACACCGGCGTCTGGGTGTTCGGCCGCAGCGTCCTGGTGCCGGCCGGGGTCGTCACCGGCATAGACACGCAGGCCCGGAAGATCACTCTGGCCTGCAGCAGGGGAGACGCCAAGGCGGCGCCCCGTTTCCAGACCGACAGCGAGACGAGGGACCGGGAGTACCTGACGGCCGTGGGCGACTACTACCACCGCCTGCCGCCGCGCGCGGCGACCTCGGTCTGAGCCGGTCACGGGCGCCCCGCGCCCGTGACGCTCCCGGCTTCACCAGGGCAGGAACACGTGCACGTCCTTGCCCCGGTCGTCGGTCACCACGCTGACCTGGTCGCACAGGGTGTGGATCAGGTGCCAGCCGATGCCGCCGCCACCGCTGCGCGGATCGAAGGGGCGCGGGGCGGGCTCGGTGGTGCTGGTGTCGTGCAGGACCACGTGCACTCCGTCGAAGGTCCGGCGCATCCGCAGCGCGAACGGCCCCGGCGCGTACTGGACCGCGTTGGCGGCGAGCTCCGTCACCACCAACAGGATGTCGTCCCAGTACTCGGGGGCAGAGGGCGGCGAGGAGCGTGCCAGATCACGCAGGAACTCCTCCGCGGCCAGCCGCGCACCCGTCACGTCGTGCGGCTCGCCCACGAAGCTGTTCGTGCGGCTCGGGATCTCCTCGGAGGTCAGTGCGTCATCCCCACGCGGCTCGGTTGACATATCGCCTTTCCGGCCCGGCGTCAGCAAGGGCTGTCGTCAGGGCTGTCGTCCTTTCTCTTGCGTCGCCACTGTTGCGTGTTCCCGACGGGACGAGGCCTACGCGTCCGGGCGGCTGCTCAGCGGAACACGCTGTCCGAGTCGTCCCAGTTCGACGGTTCGTCCACCGCGCTCGGCCGCCCGGGACGCCTGCGGGACAGGTACATCGCGTCGATCTCGGACGCGTAGTGCCGCACGATCTCGTCCCGGCGCAGCTTCATCGACGGGGTCAGCAGGCCGTTGGTCACGTCGAACGGCTCCGGCAGCACCCGGAACACCCGGATCGACTCCGACGGGGACACCGCGCTGTTGGCCGCGGCCACGGCCCGCGCGACCTCCTCCCGCAGCGCGTTCTCCTCCCGCGCCTCCCGCATCTCGCCCTGCAGCGCCAGCGCCGCCCGCCAGTGCGCCAGGAACTCCGGATCCAGCGTGATCAGGGCGCCCACACACGGCCGGTTGTCGCCCACCACCACCGCCTGGTGGATGAGCGGGTGCATCCGCAGCCGCTGCTCCAGGGCGAGCGGGGCGACGCTCTTGCCGCTGCTGGTGACGATGATGTCCTTCTTGCGGCCGGTGATCGTCAGATAGCCCTCCGCGTCCAGCCGCCCGAGGTCCCCGGTCGCCAGCCAGCCCCCGCGCAGCGCGGCCCGGGTGGCGGCCTCGTCGCCCACGTATCCCTGGAACACCGACGGACCCCGCACCAGAATCTCCCCGTCGTCGGCCACCCGGATCTCCGTGCCCGGCAGCGCCTGCCCGACCGTCCCGGACTTCTCCCGGCCCAGCGGCTGCATCGTGACCCCGCCGGCGGTCTCCGTCAGGCCGTACCCGTCGTGCACGTAGATGCCGATGCCCTCGTAGAAGAGGGACAGGTCACGGCTGAGGGGCGAGCCGCCGGAGGTCGCCCGCCGCACCCGGCCGCCCAGCGCCGCCCGCAGCCGGCGGTACACCGTGCGCTCGTACAGGGCGTGCTGCAGCCGCAGGTCGAAGGCGGGCCCGCGGCCCCGGCCCAGCCGCTGGCGCTCCAGGGCCGCGGCGAAGTCCCGCGCCGTCTCGGCCGCCCGCTCGAACAGCCCGCCGTGACCGCCCTGCTGGGCCGTGCGCAGGAAGTTCTTGTAGATCTTCTCCAGGACCGAGGGGACCGCGTAGAGGTACGTGGGCCGGAAGGTCCGCAGCGCCGACGACAGCGCCTCGGCACTCAGGTCGGCCTGGTGCCCCATCAGCAGGCCGCCGCGCACGCACAGGC
Organism: Streptomyces olindensis; assembly: GCF_040645895.1. Lineage (NCBI taxonomy): Bacteria > Bacillati > Actinomycetota > Actinomycetes > Kitasatosporales > Streptomycetaceae > Streptomyces > Streptomyces olindensis. The sequence continues at coordinate 14,502 of NZ_JBEYZD010000103.1, forward strand.
CCTGGATCATCAGTCCGTACACATGGGAGAAGGGCAGGAACGCGAGGACCGAGCCCTGCTCGCCGCGCGCGGCCGCCGTGTGCCCCCAGCCCGCCAGCAGCGTGTCGCACGGGCCGGCCAGATTGCGGTGGCTCAGCGCGCAGCCCATCGCGTGGCCGCTGGTGCCGGAGGTGTAGGCGATGACGGCCGTGGAGTCCGGCAGCACGATGCGGCGCATCGAGTCGACCGTGGCGAGCGGGATGAACTCCCCGCGTCCCGTCAGCTCCGCCAGCGCGCCCGCGTCCAGCTGCCAGACGTGCCGCAGCAGCGGCAGCGAGGCGCACACCGAGCCGACGGTCATCACGCCCTGCTCGTCCTCGACGACCACGGCCACGCAGCCGGAGTCCCGCAGGATCCACTCCACCTGGTCGCGCGACGACGTCGGGTAGACCGGGACGACCTCGGCGCCCACGGCCCACAGCGCGTAGCACAGGACCGTCCACTCGTACCGGGTGCGCGCCATGATCGCCACGCGGTGGCCCGGCGCGATCCCGGAGGCGATCAGGCCCTTGGCCACGTCCATCACCTCGTCGCGCAGCTCGATCGCCGTCACCTCCTCCCAGACGGCGGAGGCGGGGTCGGTGCGCCGGGCGAGCATCGGCCGGGTGGGATCGCGGTCCGCCGCCTCGAACACGCTGTCGGCGAGCCCGCCGGTCAGCGGGGCGACGGCCGGTGGAGCGAGGGCGAGATCGCGCATGCACTGCTCCTGACATGTACGGGGTGTGACATTGCCGACGGGTACCGTCATCGGCGCGGTGCTCGAATGTAGTCGAGGCGGGACCCTCCGGGTCGGGAAATACGGAAGTGGGCCCGCTGATGATCCGGGCGTGATCGGGGGACCCGGACGGCATGAGTCACATCAATCCCGATCCCGAACCAGAACGCACCCCCGGTCTGGAGCCGGGCGGCGGCGTACCGCCGGGCGAGACCCCGCCCGCGGAGAGCAGCCTCCCCGAGGCGGGGCCCCGGGAGACGCACAACCCGCCCAAGGGCTGGGGCAAGGGGCCACTGGCGCTGATCATCGTGCTCGCGGTGCTGATCGCGGCGTTCTTCCTGGCCTACGCCCTCGTCCTGATCCTCTGAACCCGCTCCCGGCAAGGCGGGGCGTCTCACGCCTGCGTGTGGCGGACGCACTCGGTGACGACGTCCCGCAGGCTCCCCGTGCGCTCGAACAGCTCCCGCTGCACCTGGGCGCCGTTGCCGTCCCGCAGCAGTTCCTCGCACCCGGTCCGGGCCCGCTCCAGGTCACCGGTGTCCGCGAGGGCCTCCTCGACGTGCTCCAGCAGGGCCCGCACGACGGCTTCGGCGGGCATCCGCCGCATGGTCGCGGGGTGCAGCAGTTCGCCCGCGAGACCGGACCGGGCCGCCTGCCAGTCGGCCAGCCGCAGCAGGCTGACACTGTGGTCGAGCGGCTCCCGGCCGGCCCGCCACTCGCGCGCCGCGGTCTCCACCAGCCCGCGGACCAGGGTGGCGACCAGTACGGCCGTGCCCGCGTGCAGACAGACGTCCGAGACCCGGATCTCCACCGTCGGGTACCGCTGCGACAGCCGCGCGTCGAAGTAGATCATCCCGTCGTCGAGGAGGGCACCGGTGGCCACCATGTCCGCGATCAGCCGGTGGTACCGCTCGGCCGAGCCGAAGATCTCGGTCGGGCCGGCCGACGGCCAGCGCAGCCACACCCGGCTGCGGTAGCTGCTGTACCCGGAGTCCTTGCCCTGCCAGAACGGCGAGTTCGCGCTGAGCGCCTTCACGACCTGCAGCCAGGGCCGCACCCGGTCGATGACCGCGACGCCCTCCTCGTCGGAGTCCACGGCCACGTGCACATGGCAGCCCAGGACGAGCTGCTCGCGGGTGGCGATGCCGTACTGGTCCGCCATCCACTGGTAGCGCCGGTTGACGCCGACGGCGGGACTGACCGGCAGCGGGGAGGTGGCGAGCGCCGCCACCGTGCAGCCGATCTCCCCGGCGTGCCGGGCGGCCTCCTTGCGGCAGCGGACGATCTCCGCGCGCAGGGCTTCCATGGACGACTGCGGATGCGTGGCGAACTCCAGCATCTGCTCGTGGAGTTCCTTCTCGAACACGTCCCGGTCCGCGTCGTCCCGCGCGGCCCGGGCGAGCACCGCTGCGGACAGTGCCCGCGGGTCCCCGGTCTCCGGATCGACCAGGAGGAGTTCCTCCTCCACTCCGACGGTGCGCACCCTGTTGCCCGCCCTTCTCTGCCCTGCCGCGTCCACCACCGGGTTCTCCCGGTGGTAGACCCCCAGTGCCCCTCACAGGCGGGTGGGACACCTGGTCGGGCGGCAGGACTTCACGCAGCGAACGGCGTCAGCCACACGGTGGCCAGCGGGGGCAGCGTGATCCGGACACACCCGTCCTCCGGTTTGACCGGATCCGGGTGGGTCACACCGCTGCCGCCGTAGCGCGTGTCGTCGGTGTTGAGGGTCTCCTGCCAGGCGACGACGTCCCCCGGCACCCAGAGGCCGTAGTCGTGCCGGACGACGGGGGAGAAGTTCGACACGGCCAGCAGCGGGTTGCCCTCGGCGTCGTACCTGAGGAACGCGAAGACGTTGTCGTCGGCGGAGTCCACCGCCACCCACCGGAAGCCCTCCGGCCGGGTGTCGCACTGCCACAGCGCGGGCGTCGCCCGGTAGACGGCGTTGAGGTCGCGGACCAGGTCGCGCACGCCCCGGTGGTCGCCCGCCGAGTGGTAGTCCTCGTCGAGGAGCCACCACTCCGGCCCGTGCTCCACGGACCACTCGGCCCCCTGCGCGAACTCCTGCCCCATGAACAGCAGTTGCTTGCCGGGGTGGCCCCACATGAAGCCGAGGTAGGCGCGGGCGGTGGCGCGCCGCTGCCACCAGTCGCCCGGCATCTTCGACACCAGCGCCTGCTTGCCGTGCACGACCTCGTCGTGGGAGATGGGCAGGACGTAGTTCTCGCTGTAGGCGTACACCATCGAGAACGTCATCTCGTGGTGGTGGTACTTGCGGTGCACCGGCTCGTGGGCGATGTACTCCAGCGAGTCGTGCATCCAGCCCATGTTCCACTTCAGCCCGAACCCGAGCCCGCCGGTGTCGGTGGGCCGGGTGACCCCGCCCCAGGCGGTGGACTCCTCGGCGATCGTGACGACGCCGGGGGCCCGCCGGTACACGGTCGCGTTCATCTCCTGCAGGAACGCCATGGCCGCCAGGTCCTCCCGGCCGCCGTAGGCGTTGGGCTCCCACTGGCCGTCCTCGCGCGAGTAGTCGAGATACAGCATCGAGGCGACCGCGTCCACGCGCAGCCCGTCGATGTGGAACTCCTCGCACCAGTACACGGCGTTGGCCACGAGGAAGTTGCGCACCTCGGTGCGGCCGAAGTCGAACTCGTACGTGCCCCAGTCCGGGTGCTCGGCCCGCCGCTCGTTCCCGGGCTCGTAGAGCGGGTCCCCGTCGAAGCGGGCGAGGGCCCAGTCGTCCTTCGGGAAGTGGGCGGGCACCCAGTCCATGATCACGCCGATGCCGGCCCGGTGACAGGCGTCGACGAAGTACCGGAAGTCGTCCGGCGAGCCCAGCCGCGCGGTCGGCGCGTAGAAGCCGGTGACCTGGTAGCCCCACGAGCCGTGGAAGGGGTGCTCGGCGACCGGCATCAGCTCCACGTGCGTGAAGCCGAGGTCCTTGACGTAGCGCGGCAGTTCCTCGGCGAGCCGGCGGTAGGTCAGTCCCGGGCGCCAGGACGGCAGGTGCACCTCGTACACCGAGAACGGCGCCTCGTGCACGGGCGTGTCGGCGCGGTGCGCCATCCACTCGGCGTCGCCCCACTCGTAGTGCGAAGCGGTGACGATCGACGCCGTGTTGGGCGGCTCCTCGGCACGCCGGGCCATCGGGTCCGCCTTGAGGAACCGGTGGCCGTACCGGGAGTGGATCTCGAACTTGTAGGCGGTGCCCTCGCCGACGCCCGGCAGGAACAGCTCCCACACACCGGACGCGCCCAGCGAGCGCATCGGGAACTGGGTCCCGTCCCAGTACGTGAAATCGGTGGCGACGCGCACGCCCTGAGCGTTCGGCGCCCACACCGTGAACCGGGTGCCGGCCACGCCCTCGTGGGTCATCGGCTGCGCGCCGAGCGCCTGCCAGAGCTGCTCGTGCCGGCCCTCGCGGATCAGGTGCAGGTCGAGTTCGCCGAGCGCGGGCAGGAAGCGGTACGGGTCGTGCACCTCCTGCTCACCGCCGTCGTACGCCACGTGCAGCGTGTACGCCGGGATCGTGTCCAGGGGCAGCACGCCCGAGAAGAGGCCGTCGCCCTCCGAGGCGAGGGCCGTGCGCCGCCCGTCGATCACCACGCTCACGGAGCGGGCGAAGGGGCGCAGCGCCCGGAACACGATCCCGCCGGGGACCGGGTGGGCGCCCAGCAGCGCGTGCGGATCGTGGTGGGCGCCCGCCAGCAGGCGTCCCCGGTCCTCGGTGCCCAGGGCGGGCGCGGTGGTGCTCGGGACCGGGCCGGCCGGCTCCGGGATTGAGGTGTCTCGCAGGGCCACGGCTCAGTCTCCTCTCACGGCGAGGCGCTCGATCGCCGCCATCGGTACAGGCAGCCAGTCGGGGCGGTGCCGTGCCTCGTACAGCACCTCGTACACGGCCCGGTCCGTCTCGTAGGCGCGGAGCAGTCCGTGTTTCTTGCGGGGGTCCCAGCCGGCGCGGCCGGCGTAGCCCGCGCAGTAGGCCTCGCGGCAGCGGCGGGCCCACTCCGGGCGCCAGGGGCGGCGCTGCCGGGCGGCGTAGTCGAAGGAGCGCAGCATCCCGGCGATGTCCCGCACGGGGGAGTGGGCGCTGCGCCGTTCGGAGAGCGGCCGGGACGGCTCGCCCTCGAAGTCGATGACGAACCACTCGCGTCCGGCCCGCAGCACCTGCCCCAGGTGCAGGTCGCCGTGGATGCGCTGGGCGGGCGGACCGACGTCGCAGGTGGTCAGGGCGGCGAACGCGGCCCGCAGGCCCGGCACGAACGGCTGGAGCGCGGGCACGCAGTGCGCGGCGGCGGTCAGGCGCTCGTTCATCGCGGCGGCCGTCCGCCCGTTCTCCCCCGGCTCGCCGACCGGGAAGGCCGAGGCCAGGGCGAGGTGGACCTCCGCCGTGGCGGCGCCCAGCGCCCGGGCGTGGGCCGTGAAGTCGTCCCCGGCGGCCAGCGCGTGCAGCGCCAGCGTCCAGCCGTCGGAGGCGTCCCGCAGATACGGCTGCAGCACGCCGAGGGTGGCCTTGAACGGGTGCTTCGTCTGGAACCAGGCCACGGGCGCCGGGACGCGGTGGCAGCCCTGCCGGGCCAGCGCCCCGGGCACCTCCAGGTCCGGGTTGACGCCCGGCTGGATGCGCCGGAAGACCTTGAGGATGTACTCGTCGCCGTACACCAGCGAGGAGTTGGACTGCTCGGCGTCCAGCAGCCGCGGCACCAGTCCGGCGGGCACCTGCTGGTCCGCGTCGCACTCGAAGCGCAGCGGACCCGCGGTCCCGGGGTGCCGCAGCCGGTCCAGCAGGAGCTGGGCCGAACGGGGGTCGTGCAGCGCGTCGTAGACCGTCAGACCGGCCAGCGGTCCGTCCTGCACCTGCCCGATGAGCGCCCGTCCGAGGCGCGGCGACGGATGCTCCCGCACGCCGAGCAGCAGTTGGTAGCAGTCCCCGGCCGGGGGCGCCCCGCCGGGGGAGGGCACGCCCGTGTGGCCGGCGTGACCGGCGTGGACCAGCAGGTGCAGACAGCCCGGGAAGAGCTCGGTCATCGACAGCAGGCCGAGTTCCGTGACGGGCCGGTCCTTGCCCGCGAACCAGCGCTGCCGCGGCAGCCAGTCGCGCAGCAGCCCGCCGAGCGACTCCATGGGCTCGGTCAGGCGCGTGGGGCCCGGGCGGAGGGATGCGGTCTTCGGCATGGTCACGCCTCCTTTCGTCGGCGCATGCTCACAGTCGCCGGCCGATGCGGGATGCGACTCGAGTGAGCCGGAACCAGTAGAAGCCGTGGCCCCCGAGGGTGAGCAGGTACGGAAGCTCACCGATGGCCGGGAAGCGGACCCCGCCGAACAGCTCCACGGGGTGGCGCCCGGCGAACTCGCGCAGGTCGAGTTCGGTGGGCTGGGCGAACCGCGCGAAGTTGTTCACGCACAGCACCAGGTCGTCCTCGTACTCCCGCAGGAACGCGAGCACCGCCGGGTTGGAGGAGGGCAGTTCGGTGTAGGAGCCGAGGCCGAAGGCCGGGTTCTGCTTGCGGATCTCGATCATGCGGCGGGTCCAGTGCAGCAGCGACGACGGCGAGGACATCGACGCCTCGACGTTGGTCACCTGGTGGCCGTAGACCGGGTCCATGATCGCCGGCAGGAAGAGGCGGCCCGGGTCGCAGGTGGAGAAGCCCGCGTTGCGGTCCGGGGTCCACTGCATGGGGGTCCGGACGGCGTCGCGGTCGCCGAGCCAGATGTTGTCGCCCATGCCGATCTCGTCGCCGTAGTAGAGGATCGGCGAGCCGGGCAGGGCCAGCAGGAGCGCGGTGAACAGCTCGATCGTGTGCCGGTCGTTGTCCAGCAGGGGAGCCAGGCGCCTTCGGATGCCGATGTTGGCGCGCATGCGGGGGTCCTTGGCGTACTCGGCCCACATGTAGTCGCGCTCCTCGTCGGTGACCATCTCCAGGGTCAGCTCGTCGTGGTTGCGTAGGAACATCCCCCACTGGCAGCCCGAGGGGATGGCCGGGGTCTTGGCCAGGATCTCGGAGACCGGGTAGCGGGACTCGCGGCGGACGGCCATGAAGATGCGCGGCATGACCGGGAAGTGGAACGCCATGTGGCACTCGTCGCCGCCGTTGGCGTAATCGCCGAAGTAGTCGACGACGTCCTCCGGCCACTGGTTGGCCTCGGCGAGCAGCACCGTGTCGGGGTACTGGGCGTCGATCTCGCGGCGGACCCGCTTGAGGAAGGCGTGGGTGGCGGGGAGGTTCTCGCAGTTGGTGTCCTCGGCCGCGTACAGGTACGGCACCGCGTCCAGCCGGAACCCGTCGATGCCGAGGTCCAGCCAGAACTTCAGCGCGGCCAGGATCTCCTCCTGGACGCGCGGGTTCTCGTAGTTGAGGTCGGGCTGGTGCGAGAAGAAGCGGTGGAAGAAGTACTGGCCGCGTACCGGGTCGAAGGTCCAGTTGGACGTCTCGGTGTCGACGAAGATGATCCGGGCGTCCGGGTAGCCCTTGTCGTCGTCGGCCCACATGTAGTAGTCGCCGTAGGGCCCGTCGGGGTCTTTGCGGGACTCCTGGAACCACGGGTGCTGGTCGCTGGTGTGGTTCATGACGAAGTCGATGATCACGCGCATGCCGCGCTGGTGGGCGGCGTCGACGAACTC
>NZ_JBEYZD010000104.1:0-21142 GCF_040645895.1 Streptomyces olindensis
GCGGCGCCGTCGTGGCTGGTCGCGCAGTTCCCCGCGCCCCTATGGGGCGCGGTGTGGCGGCCGCGGTGCCCATCCGACCCCGCTGTACCGCGGCCGCCCGAACCCACCCACGCTGACATGACCACACCCCAGTTACGCATCAAGGACGACATGAGCCAGCACTCAGCTGCACCTGCCCCCACTCCCACGTCCGCCCTGGCCGTCGCCAAGCGTCGCGACTGGTGGCGGGACGCGGTGATCTACCAGGTGTACCCGCGCAGCTTCGCCGACAGCAACGGCGACGGCATGGGCGACCTGGAGGGTGTCCGCACCCGTCTGCCGTACCTGCGCGACCTCGGCGTGGACGCCGTGTGGCTCAGCCCCTTCTACGCCTCGCCGCAGGCCGACGCCGGCTACGACGTCGCCGACTACCGGGCCGTCGACCCCATGTTCGGCAACCTCCTGGACGCCGACGCGCTGATCCGCGACGCCCACGAGCTGGGTCTGAGGATCATCGTCGACCTCGTGCCCAACCACTCCTCGGACCAGCACGAGTGGTTCAAGCGGGCCGTCGCCGAGGGCCCGGGCTCGCCGCTGCGGGACCGTTACCACTTCCGCCCCGGCAAGGGGGAGAACGGCGAACTGCCGCCCAACGACTGGGAGTCCATCTTCGGCGGCCCGGCCTGGACCCGCGTCCCGGACGGGGAGTGGTACCTGCACCTCTTCGCCCCCGAGCAGCCGGACTTCAACTGGGAGCACCCGGCCGTCGGCGACGAGTTCCGCTCCATCCTGCGCTTCTGGCTGGACATGGGCGTCGACGGCTTCCGCATCGATGTCGCACATGGGCTGGTGAAGGCGGAGGGGCTGCCCGACCTTGGATCCCACGACCAGGTGAAGCTGCTGGGCAACGATGTCATGCCGTTCTTCGACCAGGACGGTGTGCACGAGATCTACCGGCAGTGGCGGCTCATCCTCGACGAGTACGCGGGGGAGCGGATCTTCGTCGCGGAGGCATGGACGCCGACCATCGAGCGGACCGCGAACTACGTCCGCCCCGACGAGCTGCACCAGGCCTTCAACTTCCAGTACCTGAGCACCCACTGGGACGCGGCCGAGATGCGCGAGGTCATCGACCGCACCCTGGAGGCCATGCGCCCGGTCGGCGCCCCCGCCACCTGGGTGCTGTCCAACCACGACGTGACCCGGCACGCCACCCGGTTCGCCAACCCGCCCGGCCTCGGCACCCAGATCCGTCTGGCCGGCGACCGGGAGCTGGGTCTGCGCCGGGCCCGGGCCGCGAGCCTGCTCATGCTGGCGCTGCCCGGCTCGGCCTACGTCTACCAGGGCGAGGAGCTGGGCCTGCCCGACGTCGTCGACCTGCCCGACGAGGTGCGCCAGGACCCGGCGTACTTCCGGGGCGCGGGCCAGGACGGCTTCCGTGACGGCTGCCGCGTGCCGATCCCCTGGACCAGGACCGGGTCGTCGTACGGCTTCGGCGACGGGGGCAGCTGGCTGCCGCAGCCGGAGGGGTGGGGCGAGCTGAGCGTCGAGGCGCAGACCGGCGTGCCCGGCTCGACGCTGGAGCTGTACCGGGCCGCGCTCGCCGTGCGCCGGGAGCAGCCCGACCTCGGCGCCGGCAGCTCCGTGGAGTGGCTGCGGGCGCCCGAGGGCGTGCTCGCCTTCCGGCGCGGGGAGTTCGTGTGCGTGGCGAACACCACCGGGGAGTCGGTGGCGATGCCCGCGTATGGCCGGGTGCTGGTCGCGAGCGGCGAGGTCGTCCTGGTGGACGACGAGGCGAAGGTGCCCGGCGACACCACGGTGTGGTGGACCACCGCGACCACCGCCTGATTTTCCTTTGAATTTCGTACGGCCCGCTGCCCTTTCGGGCGGCGGGCCTTTACCATCTGCGTCATCGCAAGGTTTCTGAACCTTGCAGCAAGAACCTTCAACGAAGAAGGAAACCCCACATGGCACGCAGACACCTCTCCGCCGCCGTCGCGCTCGCCGCGGCTGCGGTTGTCATGAACCCGACCAGTGCACAGGCCTCCCCACCTGGCACCAAGGACGTCACCGCCGTCCTCTTCGAGTGGAACTTCGCCTCGGTGGCGAGGGAGTGCACCACCACCCTCGGCCCCGCCGGCTACGGCTACGTCCAGGTCTCACCGCCCGCCGAGCACATACAGGGCCCCCAGTGGTGGACCTCGTACCAGCCGGTCAGCTACAAGATCGCCGGCCGGCTCGGGGACCGCGCGGCCTTCCGGAACATGGTCGACACCTGCCACGCGGCCGGTGTGAAGGTCGTCGTCGACACCGTCATCAACCACATGTCGGCGGGCAGCGGCACCGGCACCGGCGGCTCGTCGTACACGAAGTACACCTATCCGGGCCTGTACTCGTCGTTCGACTTCGACGACTGCACGAGCCGGATCAGCAACTACCAGGACCGCTGGAACGTCCAGCACTGCGAACTGGTCGGCCTCTCCGACCTCGACACCGGCGAGACCTACGTGCGCGGCGCCATCGCCGGGTACATGAACGACCTGCTCTCGCTCGGCGTCGACGGCTTCCGCATCGACGCGGCCAAGCACATGGACGCCGCCGACCTGGCGAACATCAAGTCCCGGCTGAGCAATCCGTCGGCGTACTGGAAGCAGGAGGTCATCCACGGCGCCGGCGAGGCGGTCCAGCCCACCGAATACACGAGTAACGGCGACGTCCAGGAGTTCCGCTACGCCTACGACCTCAAGCGGGTCTTCAACAACGAGAACCTCGCCTACCTGAAGAACTACGGCGAGGGCTGGGGCTACATGAACAGCGGTGTCTCGGGCGTCTTCGTCGACAACCACGACACCGAGCGCAACGGCTCCACCCTCAGCTACAAGGACAACGCCACCTACACCCTGGCCAACGTCTTCATGCTGGCCTGGCCCTACGGCGCCCCGGACATCAACTCCGGCTACGAGTTCAGCGACCACGACGCCGGACCGCCCAACGGAGGCCAGGTGAACGCCTGCTGGCAGGACGGCTGGAAGTGCCAGCACAACTGGCCGGAGATCAAGTCCATGGTCGCCTTCCGCAACGCCACGCGCGGCCAGGCGGTCACTAACTGGTGGGACAACGGAGGCGACGCCATCGCCTTCGGCCGGGGCGGCAAGGGCTTCGTGGCCATCAACCACGAGTCCGGCTCCCTGACCAGGACGTACCAGACCTCGCTCCCCGCCGGGACGTACTGCGATGTGCAGAACAACACGCCGGTGACGGTGAACTCCAGCGGGCAGTTCACGGCCACCCTGGGCTCGAACACGGCTCTGGCGATCTACGCGGGGAAGTCCAACTGCTAGACGCCGGCGCTCTGTTGCGGCGCGGGCGGGATTGACGCTTCCGGAACGCTGCCCTACGTTCCCTCCACAGTGGCAACTACCTGAACGCTGTTCAGCACCTCGAACAATCGCCCCTCGGAACCCCCGGGGGGCGACCGCATACCACTGGGAGCGCTCCCATGACGGGACGGACGACGCTGCGCAGGCTCAGAACGTGGACGGTCACTTCCCTCGCGGTACTGCTGACGACGGCCGGAGTCACCGCGGGGGCCGCACCCGCCGAAGTGGCCGCATCGGCCACCGTCAACGGCTCCACCCGGCACCAGCCCATCGACGGCTTCGGCATCTCCGAGCACTTCGGCCGGGCCGAGATCATGCGGGGCTCGCAAGGACTCCCGCCGGAACGCCAACGCGAGATCCTCGACCTGCTGTTCAGCAGGACCAGCGGCGTCGGGCTCAGCATCCTGCGCCTCGGCATCGACTCGGGCATCCAGCCCACCGACCCCGGCGGACCGAACGCGGCCCCCAAGTACGTGTGGGACCGCGACGACAAGGGCCAGGTGTGGCTCGCCCAGCAGGCCAAGGCGTACGGCGTGAACCGCTTCTACGCCGACGCCTGGACCGCGCCCGGCTACATGAAGACGAACGGCACCGACGCGAACGGCGGCACCCTGTGCGGTCTGGCCGGCGCCATGTGCGCGAGCGGCGACTGGCGCAGGGCGTACGCGAACTACCTCGTCCAGTACGCGAAGTTCTACGCCCAGGAGGGCATCCGGATCAACGACCTCGGGTTCACCAACGAGCCCGACTGGACCGCCACGTACGACTCCATGCGGCTCACGCCCGCCCAGGCGGTCGAGTTCACCAAGGTCTTCGGACCCGTGGCGAGGGCCGGCGGCTACAAGATCGTCTGCTGCGACTCCTTCGGCTGGAACCAGCAGAAGGCCTACACGCGCGCGATCGAGGCCGACGCGACCGCCCGCGGCTTCGTCGACACCCACGCGGGCCACACGTACGCCAGCAAGATCGACGGGCCGCTGCCGACCGGCAAGCGGACCTGGATGTCGGAGTGGTCGCCCGACGGCACCACCTGGAACGAGGCCTGGGACGACGGCAGCGGCTACGACGGGTTCACCGTCGCCTCCGCCGTGCACGACGCCCTGACCCTCGGCAACACCAGCGGCTACGTCTACTGGTACGGAGCCTCGGTCGGCGCGACCCGCGGGCTGATCCAGATGGACGGCGCGAACTACCGCGTCTCCAAACGCCTGTGGGCGCTGGCGAACTACAGCCGCTTCATCCGGCCCGGGGCCACCAGGATCGGCGCGACCACGTCCGACACCGGCCTGAAGCTGTCGGCGTTCCGCAACACCGACGGCACCGTGACGGTTGTGGCACTCAACGCGGCCGGCACCGCCACGCCGGTGTCGTTCAGCCTGCGGAACCTCGGCTTCTCGGCCGGGACGGCGACCCCGTACCTGACCAACGGCTCGCAGAGCACGGCCCGGCAGCAGGCCCTGCCGTTCGCCGGGGGATCGCTGAACGCCACGGTTCCGGCCCGCTCGCTCGTCACCTACACCCTCACCCGCTAGGAGACACGATCCGCTGACGGACTGTTGAAAGTTCTTACCAACGGTTTCAGGACTCTTGCTGTAAGCGTTTCGGCGGCGATACGGTCGCGCGGGGTCGGACCCGAGAGAGCCGCGATCGCAAGGAGTCCACGTCAGTGATACCGAGATGGCCGGCGCCGCCCCGGCGCCGAACCGCCCGTGCCGGACGGGTCGCCGCGGTCACCGCCACCGCGTTGGCCGCAGCACTCGTCCAGCCGCTCGCCGCCGGGGCGGCCACCCCGCCGGCGCCTCCGTCCGACGCCCGGCTGGCCGCCGAGCCCGCCCGCCACGACGCCACCCGTGAGCAGTTCTACTTCGTCCTGCCGGACCGTTTCGCCAACGGCGACCCGCGCAACGACAAGGGCGGCCTGACCGGTTCGCGCCTCGCCACCGGCTACGACCCCACCGACAAGGGCTTCTACCAGGGCGGCGACCTCAAGGGCCTGACCAAGAGGCTCGACTACATCAAGGGCCTCGGCACCACCGCCCTGTGGATGGCCCCCATCTTCAAGAACCGGCCCGTGCAGGGCACCGGCGCGAACGCCTCGGCCGGCTACCACGGCTACTGGATCACCGACTTCACCCAGGTCGACCCGCACTTCGGCACCAACGAGGACCTCGAGACCCTCATCGACAAGGCCCACGCCAAGGGCATGAAGGTCTTCTTCGACGTCATCACCAACCACACGGCGGACGTCGTCGACTACGAGGAGAAGTCCTACGACTACCTCTCCAAGGGCGCCTTCCCGTACCTGACGAAGGACGGCGTGCCCTTCGACGACGCCGACTACGCGGACGGGCGGCGGGACTTCCCCGAGGTCGACCGCGACTCCTTCCCGCGCACCCCGGCCGTCCCCGCCGGGGGGAAGAACGTGAAGGTCCCGTCGTGGCTCAACGACCCGACGATGTACCACAACCGGGGCGACTCCACCTTCGCCGGTGAGAGCTCCACCCACGGCGACTTCTCCGGGCTGGACGATCTGTGGACCGAGCGGCCCGAGGTCGTCGGCGGCATGGAGAAGATCTACCAGCGCTGGGTGCGGGACTTCGACATCGACGGCTTCCGGATCGACACCGTGAAGCACGTCAACATGGAGTTCTGGACGCAGTGGGCCACCGCCCTCGACGCGTACGCGGCCAAGCGGGGCCGGGACGACTTCTTCATGTTCGGCGAGGTCTACTCGGCCGACACGGACGTCACCGCCCCGTACGTCACCGAGGGCCGGCTCGACGCCACGCTCGACTTCCCCTTCCAGGAGGCGGCCCGCCAGTACGCCTCGCAGGGCGCGAGCGCGCAGAAGCTCGCCGGTGTCTTCGGCGACGACTACAAGTACACGACCGGCAAGGCCAACGCGTATGAGCAGGTCACCTTCCTCGGCAACCACGACATGGGCCGCATCGGGTACTTCCTGAAGCAGGACAACCCGAAGGCCTCCGACGCCGAGCTGCTGAGGAAGGGCCGGCTCGCCAACGAGCTGATGTTCCTCAGCCGCGGCAACCCCGTCGTCTACTACGGCGACGAGCAGGGCTTCGCCGGCGCGGGCGGCGACAAGGACGCCCGGCAGCCCCTGTTCGCCTCGCGCACCGCCGACTACCTCGACGACGACCGGATCGGCACCGACGCCACCCACGCCGAGGACGCCTACGACACCAAGGCGCCCCTCTACCGGCAGATCAGGGCCCTCGCCAAGCTCCGCAAAGCCCACCCGGCCCTCACCGACGGCGTCCAGGAGCAGCGGTACGCGGCCGACGGCCCGGGCGTCTACGCCTTCTCCCGCACGGACGCGAAGACCGGCACCGAGTACGTCGTCGCCTTCAACAACGCCGCCGAACAGAAGACCGCGACCTTCCCGACCGGCTCGGCCGGCATGACCTTCAAGGGCATCCACGGCACCGACGCCTCCCTCAAGAGCGACGGCGACAAGAGGCTCACCGTGACGGTCCCGGCCGGCTCGGCCGTCGTCCTCAAGGCGGCCGGCGAGCTCGCGAAGCCCGCCACCGCGCCGACGCTCAGCCTCAAGGCCCCCGCGGCCGGCGCCACCGGCACCGTGGAGGTCTCCGCGGACGTCGACGGCGGGCAGCTCAACCGGGTCGTGTTCGCCGCGCAGACCGGCAACGGCACGTGGCGGGTCCTCGGCTCCGCCGACCACGCCCCGTACAAGGTCACCCACACCGTCGGCAAGGACGTACCGCCCGGCACGGCCCTGCGCTACAAGGCCGTCGTGGTCGACTCGGCCGGCCGCACCGCGAGCGCCCTGGCCGACTCCACCAGCGGCACCCCGCCCGTCCAGGAGCCGCCCACGGCGTCCTCCCGCGACTACGCGATCGTCCACTACAAGCGCGCGGACGGCGACTACGCCGACTGGGGCCTGTACGCCTGGGGCGACCTCGCCGAGGGCGAGGCCACCGAGTGGCCCGACAGCCACCCCTTCACCGGCCGTGACGCCTACGGCGCCTTCGCCTGGGTCAAGCTCAAGCCCGGCGCCTCGAACGTCGGCTTCCTCGTCATCGACAAGGACGGCACCAAGGACGTCGCCACCGACCGCACGATCGACGTCACCAAGACCGGCGAGATCTGGATCGAGCAGGGCAAGGAGACCGTCACCACCGAGCGGCCCGACTACCCGGCCCCCGACAAGAGCAAGGCCGTCCTGCACTACCACCGGGCCGACGGGAACTACGACGGCTGGGGCCTGCACGTCTGGACCGGAGCCGCGAACCCCACCGACTGGTCGAACCCCCTCAAGCCGGTCAAGACTGATTCCTATGGCGCAGTCTTCGAGGTGCCGCTCACCGAGGGTGCCACCAGCCTCAGCTACATCATCCACAAGGGCGACGAGAAGGACCTGCCCACCGACCAGTCGCTCGACCTCAAGGCGAACGGCCATGAGGTGTGGCTGGTGAGCGGCCAGGAGAAGTACCTGCTCCCGCAGCCCGCGGGCAGCGCCGCCGCCCTCGACCCGACCACCTCCAAGGCGGTCTGGATCGACCGGAACACCCTCGCCTGGAACGGCTCCGAGGCGGCCGCCTCCACCCAGCTGCTCTACTCCCGCGACGGCTCGATCAAGGTGAAGGACGGGACCCTGACCGGCGACGCGAAGTGGCTGCGCCTGTCGAAGGGCGAGCTGACCGACGCCCAGAAGGCGACGTTCCCGCACCTGAAGGAGTACGACGCCTGGACCGTCGACCCCCGTGACCGCGACCGGGTCCGCGAGGCCCTGCGCGGCCAGGTCGTCGCCACGCAGCGGGCCGCCAACGGCGCCGTGCTCGCGGCGACCGGCGTCCAGCTCGCCGGAGTCCTCGACGACCTGTACTCCGGCGCGACGAAGGCCGACCTCGGACCGACGTTCGCCAAGGGCCGCCCCACCCTGTCCGTGTGGGCACCCACCGCGCAGTCCGTGGCCCTGGAGATCGGCGACACCACCGTGCCGATGAAACGCGACTCCGCCACCGGCGTCTGGTCCGTCACCGGCCCCGCGTCCTGGAAGAACAAGCCCTACCGCTACGTCGTGAAGGTCTGGGCGCCCAGCGTCCGCGAGGTCGTCACCAACAAGGTCACCGACCCCTACGCCCTCGCCCTCACCGCCGACTCCGAGCGGAGCCTCGTCGTCGACCTGGCCGACAAGGCCCTCAAGCCGGCCGGCTGGTCGACGTACACCAAGCCGAAGGCGGTGCCGCTGCGGGACGCCCAGATCCAGGAGCTGCACATCCGGGACTTCTCCGTCGAGGACCGTACGGCGAAGCACCCCGGCACCTACCTGGCCTTCACCGACAAGGCGAGCGACGGCAGCAAGCACCTGCGCGAGCTGGCGAAGGCGGGCACCTCGTACGTGCACCTGCTGCCCGCGTTCGACATCGCCACCATCCCCGAGCGCGGGGAAGACCAGGCGCGGACCGACTGCGACCTGGCCTCCTACCCGGCCGACTCGGACAAGCAGCAGGAGTGCGTCGGGAAGATCGCCGCGAAGGACGCCTACAACTGGGGCTACGACCCGTACCACTACACGGTCCCCGAGGGCTCCTACGCCACCGACCCGGACGGCACGGCCCGCACGGTCGAGTTCCGCGAGATGGTCAAGGCCCTCAACGACGACGGGCAGCGGGTCGTCATGGACGTCGTCTACAACCACACCGCGGCCAGCGGCCAGGACAAGACGAGCGTCCTCGACCGGATCGTGCCCGGCTACTACCAGCGGCTCCTCGCCGACGGCTCGGTGGCGAACAGCACCTGCTGCGCCAACACCGCCACCGAGAACGCCATGATGGGCAAGCTCGTCGTCGACTCGGTCGTCACCTGGGCCAGGCAGTACAAGGTCGACGGCTTCCGCTTCGACCTCATGGGCCACCACCCGAAGGCCAACATCCTCGCCGTGCGCAAGGCCCTGGACGAGCTGACCCTCGCGAAGGACGGCGTCGACGGCAAGAAGATCATCCTGTACGGCGAGGGCTGGAACTTCGGGGAGGTCGCCGACGACGCCCGGTTCGTCCAGGCCACGCAGAAGAACATGGCCGGCACCGGCATCGCCACCTTCTCCGACCGGGCCCGCGACGCCGTGCGCGGCGGCGGCCCCTTCGACGAGGACCCCGGCGTGCAGGGCTTCGCGTCCGGCCTGTACACCGAGCCCAACTCCTCGAAGAACAACGGCACTCCGGCCGAGCAGAAGGCCCGCCTGCTGCACTACCAGGACCTCATCAAGGTCGGCCTCTCCGGCAACCTCGCCGGCTACCGGTTCACCGACACCGGCGGCAAGGAGGTCAAGGGCTCCGAGGTCGACTACAACGGCGCCCCCGCCGGCTACGCCGACGCCCCGGGCGACGCCCTCGCCTACGCCGACGCGCACGACAACGAGTCCTTGTTCGACGCGCTCGCCTTCAAACTGCCCGCCACGGTGAGCGCCTCCGACCGGGCCCGGATGCAGGTCCTGGCCATGGCGACCGCCACCCTCTCGCAGGGCCCGGCGCTCTCCCAGGCGGGCACCGACCTGCTGCGCTCCAAGTCCCTGGACCGCAACTCCTACGACAGCGGCGACTGGTTCAACGCCGTCCACTGGGACTGCCGGGACGGCAACGGCTTCGGCCGCGGACTGCCCATGGCGGCCGACAACGCCGACAAGTGGCCGTACGCGAAGCCCCTGCTGAGCGGGATCAGGGTGGGCTGCGAGCAGATCGACGGCGCCTCCGCCGCCTACCGCGACCTGCTGCGGATCCGCGGCACCGAGAAGGACTTCTCCCTCGGCACGGCCGAGCAGGTGCAGTCCCGGCTCTCCTTCCCGCTGTCGGGCAAGGACGAGACACCCGGCGTCATCACCATGCGTCTCGGTGACCTCGTCGTCGTCTTCAACGCCACCCCGCAGCGGCAGGAGCAGCGCGTGCCCGCACTCGCCGGGACCGGCTACCGGCTGCACCCGGTGCAGGCGGCCGGGGCGGACCCTACCGTCAAGTCCTCCTCCTACGCGGCGGAATCGGGCACGTTCGCCGTTCCGGGGCGCACGGTCGCCGTCTTCACCCGGGCCGCCGGATAGCCGCACTACGTTGGGTGGGGCAGGCCGCGTCCGCGGTCTGCCCCACCCCCGTTACGCCCCCGAGGGGCTGTCGAGATGGACGGCAACGGCACGCAGCAGACCACCGTGCTGGTCGTGGACGATGTCGCGGCCAGCCGGTACGCCATGGGCGCGGTGCTGACCCGGGCCGGCCACCGGGTCGTGCCGGTCGCCAGCGGCGGCGAGGCCCTCGTCGAACTCGACGTCCGGCTGCGGGACGGCACCCTGCCCGACGTGGCCCTCGTCGACGTGGGCCTGCCCGACATGAGCGGCTTCGAGCTGTGCCGCCGGCTCCGCGCCCGGCCGCCCATGGCCGCGCTGCCCGTCGTGCACTTCTCCGCCGCCGCCACCTCGCCCGGCGACCGGTGCCGGGGGCTGGACGCGGGCGGGGACGCCTATCTGACCGTGCCCGCCGAGCCGCAGGAGATCCAGGCCGTCGTCCGCGCCGCCGTGCGCGGGGCGCGCCGCACCACGGGCGCCGAGACCGCCGTCCACCGCCTGACGCTGCTGTCCGAGGCCATCATCACCGTGCAGACGGCGCGCTGCCCGCGGGAACTCACCGCCGCGGCCGCCGAGGGCACCGCACGCCTGACCGACTCGCCCGCCGTGGTGTTCGTGACCGGCCCGGACGGGGAGCCGTACCGGGCCGCCGCCCGGGGCCGTCTCGCGTCGGCCGACAGCGGGGCGCACCAGGCGGCCGCACGGCTCGTCACCCGGCTCGCGGAAGGCCGTACCGGGGTGCACACCACCGTCGTCCCCGCACCGCTGTGGCCGGCCGGGATCTTCCGGCCGGGCGTCGAGGAGGACGCCCGGCTCACCGTGGCGACGGTCCAGGACGGCCGTACGGCCGTCTGCCTGGCCACCCCGGTCCGGCGTACGGCGATCACCGACCCCGCGGACGACGGGCTGCTCGCCCGGCTCGCCCAGGCCACCGCGCTCGCCGCCGAACCGCTGTTGCTGTACCAGGTGGAACGGCATGTCGCCCTCACCCTCCAGCACAGCTTCCTGCCCCAGCCGCACAAGCTGCCGCACGTACCCGGCGTCGACATCGTCGTCCGCTACGTGCCCGCCTCCCGCCAGACCGAGATCGGCGGCGACTTCTACGCTGCCCTGCGCACCGGCGACGGGGTGCTCACGGCGGTCGGGGACGTCGTCGGGCACTCGCTGGACGCGGCCACCGTCATGGTCGAGATCCGGCACGCGCTGCGCGCCTACTGCGTGGACGAGAGCGACCCGGTCGTGCTGGCCACGCGGCTCGACCGGATGCTCCAGCGCTACCACCCCGACATCACGGCCACCGTGTGCCTGGCCCTGGTCGACCCCGGCAGCGGCCGGGTGCGGATCGCCAACGCCGGGCACATCCCCCCGCTGATCCTGCGCGACGGGGGCGGCGCCCGGTACGTCGACGCCTGCGGGCCGCTGCTCGGGCTCGGACTGGAACGGCCCCCGGCGACCGAGCACCACCTGACCCCCACCGACCGCATGCTCCTGGTCACCGACGGCCTCATCGAGACCCGCGGCATCCCGCTCGCGACCTCCCTGGAGCAACTCCGCACAGCCGCTGCCGACGCCCCCACCGGCCTGGACACCCTCTGCGACGTCCTCCTCGGCTGCTTCGCCCACGACCGCGAGGACGACATCGCCCTGCTGGCCCTGCGGCTAGGGTGAGCCCCTGGACCTAGAACAGGAGTGCTGATGCCGCAGATCACCGTCGACTATTCCGCCGACCTCGCGGACGACTTCGACCGGCCCGGGTTCGCGAAGGCGCTGCACGAGGCGACGGTCGAGATCGCGGCCGCCAGGCCACCGGCGTGCAAGACGCGGTTCCGCCGGACCGAGGACATCGTCGTCGGCCCCGAAGCCGAGGGGCACGCCCATGTGCACGTCCACATCGCCCTGCTCCCCGGGCGCACCGACGAGACCAAGGCCCGGCTCAGCGAGGCCGCTCTGGAACTGCTGCGGACGCACCTGAAGGCCCCTGCGGGGGTCGTGCTGCACGCCTCCGCCGAGGTGCGCGAACTCGACGCCTCCTACCAGAAGTCCGAGGGCTGAGCGGGCTCAGCTCGCCAGGGCCACCAGCCGGCCGGCCAGGTCCGCGAACGGGCCGTCGGCCGGCTCGTCCTCGACCACGCGGCGCAGCAGGGCCGCCATCTGCTCATCATAGGCGGCGCTGACGGCGACGAGCGCGGCGAAGTCGTTGACGAGCTGCGCCTCCAGCTCGGCACGCGGGATGCGCCGGCCGTCCAGCCAGATCAGCGCCGTCGACTCGGCGAGGGAGATCCAGGAACGGACGACCAGTTCGAGGCGCGGGGGCGGGTCGGTCACGCCCAGGTGCGAAAGGATCTGGACATACGCGGCCTGCCGCACGGAGTCGACGAGCGCGTTGGTCGTCGACGAGCCCACGGCCGGGCCGCCGCGCATCAGGGCGGAGAAACCGGGCCCGTGCTCGTCCACGAAGTCGAAGTAGCGGCGCATCACGCGCAGCAGCCGCACGCCCAGCGGACCTTCGTGCGGCTCCACGAACCGGGCCGCGAGATCGTCCGAGGCCCGCTGCAACGCGGCCTCGTACAGGCTGAGTTTGCCGGGGAAGTAGTGGTAGACCAGCGGGCGTGAGATGCCCGCGGCGGACGCTATCTCGTCGATGGAGACCTCGTCGGGCGAACGGCGGCTGAACAGTTCGAGGGCGACGCCGATCAACTGCTGCCGCCGCTCCTCGACTCCCATTCTGCGGCGAACCCCGATAGTCATGCGAACACCTTACCGATCGATTCCGGCCTCGAACGGTCCGGAGCGATCGCGAGGGTGCGTCAGGGCTCCCCGGGCGGGCGCGGGAACCGCCGGTCAGCGCAGCCCGCCGACCGAACGCCCGTCCTCCAGGGTGCCTTTCAGCTCGGCGCGCGCGCCCTGCTCGGCCGGCAAGGTCAGCAGACTGCTCTGCGCCGACCCTTCGACCCCGCCCGTCGCCCGGATCGACGTCGTCCCCCGGCTGCCGGCGGCCAGCAGGTACCAGTCGCCCGCCTCCGACTTCCACAGCACCCCGGCCAGCACCTGCGGATCACGCGCCCCGCACGCGGCGACGTTCTCGGCCTTCGCCGCCACCGCCCCGTACCTCCCGCCCGGTGTGTGGAACTGCGCCAGCACCCGCGCCCCGCCGCCCCGCCAGGTGTCGGCCCGCGTGCACACCCACGCCGCCGAGCCGCTCGCGTCCGGCAGCGGCTGCTCGTTGAACGCCCAGGCGTTGACGGTCCGCACGCCCGCGGAGCGCACCGTGCCCAGCGAGCAGGCGAACGGCTGCCAGACGCGCAGCGCCTCGGCGCCGGAGGCCTCGCCCGGGGAGCCGGGCCGGCCGGCCGTGAGCCGGGCCGGGACCAGTTCGCCGAGGTCCGTCAGCAGCCGGGTCCTGGAGCCGTCGGTCACCTGCAGAACGTTCCACGAGGTGCAGGGGCCGGACCGCAGGGCCGGACTGGCCAGCGGTGCCGTCACCCCGTCGGTCAGGGCGAGGTCCATCGCGCCGGAGCCCGGCTTCATCAGGTCCCGCTCGCCCGCCTTCGCCACCCAAGGGGCCGTCAGATAGCGGACGTTGCCGTCGGCCCGGCCCAGGACCACGGCACCCGCCTCTGCCCTGTCGGCCCCGTCGACCCGGGCGAAGTCGAGGGCGGCGCCCTGCGTGCCGTCCTTCGGCTCGGCGTAGCGGGCGATGCGCAGACCGTCGTAGAGGATCACCACGCGTGCGGCGTCGACCGTGCCCGCGTAGAGCAGCTGGGGCGGTCCCGCCGGGCCGCCGGACGGGGTGCCGGGCGTCACCGAGACCTGGACCGTCGCGCCGGGACGGGCCCAGACGGCGAGGGCGCGGCGCAGCAGGGCCCTGTCGCCGGTGAGGTCGCCGCGGGCCGGCCACACGGAGAAGTCGGTGCGCGCCGAGCCGCGCCACGCCGTGGGCGGGACCCGGGTCAGCTTCGCCGGGTCCAGGGCGGCCTGGGCCGAGGGGTTGCGCGCGTACGGGGGAGCGGCGGCCCCGTCGGGACCCCAGCCCTCGCCGGGCAGTCCGAGCAGCGCCCCGCACACCAGCAGGGCCGCGCCGGCGGCCAGCGCGGCCTTCAGGTGCTGGCGGCGGCGCATCAGGTCGGTGGGGCGAGCCTGCAGCGAGCAGGGGTCGAACTCGGGGGAGTCGAGCAGCGCGTACTGCGCGGGGATCCCGTCGGCCTCCAGCAGCGCGGCTCCCGCGTCGGCGACGCCCGCGGCCGTGAGGACCTCGCGCACGTCGTCGTCCGCCAGCCGTTCGATGCCGCGCAGCGCGTACACGGCCCGGGCCGGGCCGGACAGCGTGGACAGCCGCTGGTCCAGGGCGAGTTCGTCGGCGCCGCCCGAGCGCGGGAAGAGCTTCAGGCCCCACACCTGCGGCAGCACCGGCGGCAGCTGGGACCTCTTGGGCCAGGCCTTGCGCCGCAGCGGCAGCCCGGCCTCCAGCGCCGTGCGCAGCACCTGGAGGCGGACCAGGGCGTAGCCCGGGTCGCCGTCCCGGCCGGTGGACTGGGCCGGGATCACCGGGGCCGGGGTGCGGTTGCGGGGGAGTGCGCGCTGGGTGAGGGCGTGTGCCGTCACCACGCGCCTGCTGCGGCCCAGGCCCGGTGGCAGCACCAGGTAGGCCAGCCGGACGAGCCGCGGGTAGTGCTCGACGAGCGCGGCCTCGGCCTGCTCGACGTCGACGACCGGGCCGGCGGGTGCGGGGGGTGCGGGGCGCTGGGCGACATCCTGTGACTGCACGTTCAGCAGAACGAGCGAATCGTTGGATGGTCACCTGACCTCGGGGCGTCAGGCCCCCGGCCGCTCCGCGGGCTCCACCAGCAGCCGGGCGTAGTTCGCCATAGACCGCTGGTAGCGCGGCAGGTGCGGGGCCAGGGCACCCAGCGCCAGCGACAGCGCCTCGCGGTCACGGCCCAGGCTGGACAGACAGAGCGCGAGACAGGCGCGCACGGCGTCGTCCAGTTCGTCGGACGGGGCGTCCAGTTCGGCTTCGAGGAGCCTCACGCCCTCCTCGGCCTGCCCGATGTTCCGCAGGGAGCTGGCCAGCTGGATCTTCGTCCGGCGGGCCTTGTAGGGGCTGACGTCCGCGAGCCCTCGGGCCAGCGCCTCCCGGTACAGCGGGACCGCCTTGTCCGAGTGGCCCGTGGAGTCCCACGCGCAGGCCTGCTCGAACGGGCCGAGCGGGCTCCCCTCCGGCAGTTCGGCGACGAGGACGTCGACGTCGGCGCGGAAGCGGGCCTCGTCCCGCGCGGTCTCGGCGTACTCGTCGAACCGGCCCCACAGGGCGGTCACGCGGTCTTCCCAGTCCTGGTTCACCGGCCCACCCTCGCACGGCGGCGCCCACTCGGGCAGCGGGATTTTGAGCAGCCCGGGCCCCGTGGCCGTATCGAAGGCGAGAGCCTGTTGCCAGGGCTCCGTGCGGCATGCGTCCGGACCGTGCCGTGACAAGGACCGGAGGAACAGATGAGGGTGACCCGACCGATGCTCGCGCTGAGCGGCGCGGTGGCGATACTGGCGCTGGCCGGCTGCGGATCCGGCGGCAAGGACGAGGCGGCCGTTCCGGAGGCGGTGACCGGCAGCCTGGAGCACATCGCGGCCGAGGCCAAGTGCAAGCCGAACATGCAGACCGACGCCGACACCATCCGCCAGGCCATCTGCAAGAAGGGCAAGGAGAAGTACGTCCTCGCCACCTTCGCCACGGACCGCGGCCAGCGCGAGTGGCTGAACAGCGCCAAGGACTACGGCGGCTACTACCTCGTCGGCCGCAAGTGGGTCGCCGTCGGCCAGGAGAAGACGGTCACGGCGCTGCAGGGCACGCTCGGCGGGACCATGGAAGAGGGTTCCGAGCACATGAACCCCGGTGGCAGCCACAACAGCGGCAACCACCACGGCTGACCGCGCGGGGCCCGGGCAAGCGAAAGCCGGCGGTGGGAATTCCCACCGCCGGCTTCCTACTGTGTGAGGACTACTGGCAGTCCTCGCCGTTGTTGATGCACTGGACCATCTCGTTCATCACGTTCTCGTCGAAGAAGTTGATGAAGTCGTTGTGGTCGGTGATCGCCTTGTGCAGCTGCTCCGGGAAGGAGTCGACCGCGAAGGCGTTCTGCACCTGCCCGTTGTTGATCTGCGGCGCCGGGACGTCGTAGACCAGGCGGACCTGGAGCTGGGGGATGGCCTGGAAGCCGTTCGAGCAGCTGCCGTCCGCCTCCACGAAGTCCACGTGGGTGCGGTGGTTGGCGCTGTCGATGTTCTGGCCGTCCCAGCAGCTCTGGAAGTTGGACGTCCGCACCACGCTGCTGCCCTCGGGGCAGAGCGGGTACTTGTCCGTCACCTGACGGTCCTCGAAGCCGGTGCAGCTCCAGGACGTGTTGGCGTTGTTCAGGCCGTTGGTGAAGGCCTTGGCGTCACCGGTGATGATGCGCAGGGCCTTCGGCATGGCGACGACGTCGCTGGTGCGGTTGCCGACGAACTTCAGCTGCGCCTCGGCCGGCTCGACGATCTTGCCGACGTTGCCGTCCTGGCCGCCGCCCGGCTGGCCCTGGTCGATGTCCTGGCTGCCGTCCTGGATACGGAGCACCGGCCAGAAGTACGAGGACTTGTCGCCCTGGTTCTGGCAGGTCGTCTCGGCGTTCGCCAGGTCCTCGTCGCTCGCGAAGGCGTTGTTGCTCTGGTTGCCGACGTAGTCGTGCTGGTGCTGCGCGCCGTTGGACACGCCCGGCGCCACGATCACGTTGTCGGAGTTGCGGTTCTCGTTCTCGTTGGTGCCGCAGTTCGTGGTGAACGAGCCCGTGGAACCGCCGTCGCCGTTCGCGGCGAGGCCGTTGGGCAGGTTGCGGGAGTTCGGCTGGACGTCCTCGATGTTGATGAAGTCCGCCGCCGCGGGGCCGTTGCCGGCCTGGCCGCCGTTGCCGCCCTGGCCCTGGTCCTGGCCGTTGTCCTGGCCCTGGTCCTGACCGCCGTCGTTGTTCTGGCCGCCGCCGTTCTGCCCGCCGTCGTTCTGCCCGTCGTTGTTCTGACCGCCTCCGGCCTGGCCGTCGTTGGTGTTCGCCTCGGCGGCCATGCCCTTGCACTCGGCGAGCTGCTCGAGGTTGCCCGGGGCCTGTCCGCCCACCCGCCGGATGTTGATGCCGATCCGGTCGATGGCCGCGACCCGCTTCGACTTCAGCGGACCGAGGATGGCGTTGTTGACGAAGCCCGAGTCACCGGCCTGGGCCTGGCGCGTGGAGGCGAGCCGGGTGTAGGCCTCGCTGATCTGCTTGTCGAGGTTCGCCAGCTCCTTGTCCACCCCCTGGCGGGCACCGTCCGGCACGTCGGTCAGCTTCTGTCCGACGTCGGGGCACTGGATCGTGGCGATCTGCGCGCCCGCGGACTTCGTCTGGTTCGCCGAGTTCTCCTCATGCGCCGAGGCATAGAAGTTTGCCCAGATCAGCCCGCCCCCACCGAGCGCTAGGGCCGCCGATGCGGCTATGGCCTTGGTGGCCAGCGGCGTACGGCGTTTTCTTGTGTTGCGTCCCATGGAACTCCTCTGACTTCCTTTTTCGGGGGCATCGAGGCGCCCGACAGGAGTGAAGCGGCTCCCTTCCATACGGAGGGCGTCCCAGGGGTGTTCAGATGTCTCGGAAATTGATGCGAGATTCGTGAGGGCTCTGTGTTCTCAACAGGCCCTTTGGCACCGGGAGTTGTGGATCACCCACGGTGGGTGAGGCGGCCGGTCCGGTTTCATCGGCCGTGGTCGAGATACGCGAGAACCGCCAGCACGCGCCGGTTGTCGTCGTCCGAGACCTCAAGGCCCAGTTTGGCGAAGATATTGGCGGTGTGCTTGGCGATCGCCCGTTCCGTCACGACCAGTTTCCCGGCGATCGCCGCGTTGGACCGGCCCTGCGCCATCAGCTCCAGCACCTCCAGCTCCCGGGGCGTCAGCCGCGCCAGCGGCCGGTCGCCGCCCGACTGCCGGGCCAGCAGCTGCTGGATGACCTGCGGGTCCATCGCCGTACCGCCGGCGGCGACCCGCCGTACGGCGTCCACGAACTGCTCGGCGTCGAACACCCGGTCCTTCAGCAGGTACCCGACCGCGCCGCTGCCGTCGGCGAGCAGCTCGCGCGCGTACAGCTGCTCCACGTGCTGGGAGAGCACCAGCACCGGCAGTCCGGGCCGCCTGCGGCGGGCGTCGAGCGCGCACTGCAGGCCCTCGTCGGTGTGCGTGGGCGGCAGCCGGACGTCGACGACCGCGACGTCCGGGTCCAGCTCGGCCAGCGCGGCGGCCAGTTCGGGCCCGGACTCGACGGCCGCCGCGATCTCGAAGCCGTGCGCCTGGAGCAGCCGGACGAGTCCGTCGCGCAGCAGGAAGAGGTCTTCGGCCAGGACTACGCGCAAGGGATCTCCATGGTGACCATGGTGGGACCGCCCGCGGGACTGCTGACGGCCAGGACGCCGTCGAATGTACCGAGTCGCCGCTCGACCCCGGCCAGTCCCGAACCGGCCCCGATCACCGCACCGCCCCTGCCGTTGTCGGTGACGGTCGCCCGCAGCATGCCGTCCGCCCGGTGCAGGTCGACCCAGATCCGGTCCGCGCCCGAGTGCTTCACGGCGTTGGTGAGCACCTCGCTCACGGCGAAGTACGCGGCCGACTCCACGGGCGCCTCCACCCGCCCGGGCAGGTCCACGCTCACCTCGGTCGGCACCGGCAGCCGCAGCGCCAGCGCCCTTACGGCGTCGCCGAGACCGCGTTCGGCGAGCACCGGCGGGTGGATGCCGCGCACCAGCTCGCGCAGCTCGGTCAGGGCCTCCACCGAGGACTTGCGGGCCTGCGCGATCAGTTCCCTGGCCTGGGCGGGGTCCTTGTCGAGGAGCGCCTCGATGGTGCCCAGGTCCATGCCGACGGCCACCAGCCGGGCCTGGGCCCCGTCGTGCAGGTCCCGCTCGATGCGCCGCAGTTCGGCGGCGGAGGCGTCGACCGCGTCCCGCCGCGTCTCGGTCAGCACCCGCACCCGCTCGGCCAGTTCCCCCCGGCCGCTGCCGAGTACCGCCCGGGTGAGCCGGAAGTGGACGTCCAGCAGGCGCGGGGTGAGGAAGTGCGCGAAGAAGAGGAGGACCAGGCCCAGGGCCGCCGCGCCGAACGCGGACGCCTGGTCGTGGACCCGTACGAAGCCGTACCAGTACCCGTCGGCGCCGTCCAGCACCCGCCACAGCCCGGCCGCGATCGCGAAGCCCTCCAGGGGATAGAAGAGCAGCACCGCCGGCAGCAGCGCAGTGACGAACCCCGCGGTCATGTCGACCGGCAGCCATTTCAGGTCCCGCCAGGTCGCCGGGTCGCGCAGCAGCGCGACGGTACGCGTCCACGGGTTGGTGCTCCGGGGCAGCGGCCGGTACGCCGGAGGTATCCGCACCCCGCCCCACTCCGCCGCGAGCACCCGCCGCCAGTTCGCGAACGCCCGCACCCCCGTCAGCACGTACGGCGTTGTGACGAGCCCGACCCCGACGGGGATGAGGGCGATCGAGACCAGGGACAGGCAGAAGCACAGCACCGCCCCCGGCAGACTGACGAGGGCCAGCGCCAGCCCCCGCACCGCCGCGAGCCCCACGCCCCGCCCCTTGGTACGCCCGTTGCCGCTCTTCGTGTCGATGGTCATGGCGTCAGTCTGTCCGAGCACGGGTGCCGGGGCACGGGGCCGGGACACCCGGTCGGGGGGTGGTGCTACCTACACCTCCGCGGAGCCGCCGGCCGCGAGCACCCTCGCCTCCACCTCCGGGTCGAGGCCCTTGCGCGTCCGGTCGGGGCGCTGGGGTGCCGTGCCGCCGATGGCCCGGAGCCAGCTCCAGGTGTCGGCCACGGTCTCCTCGACGGGGCGGCAGCGCAGCCCGGCCGCGACCGCCCGGGATACGTCCGCGCCGTGCAGGGCGTCGTGCAGGTCGCTGCCCGGCGGCACCCACACCGGCAGCTCGGTCCACGGCTCGATGCCCGCCCGGAGGATCACCTCCGGCTCGGTCCAGCGGAGTTCGGCCGCCCCGCCGGTGACCCGCACGCAGGCGTCCAGCAACTCGCCCATGGTGGTGTGCCCCTGCGGGCTCATCAGGTTGTACGGCCCGCTGAGCTCCCGCTCCGCCGCGTTCAGCATCCATTCCGCCAGGTCACGGACGTCCACGTACTGCAGGGGCAGCTCCCGCGGGCCCGGGGCCAGCACCGGGCCGCCGCGCGCCGTCCGGCCCAGCCACCAGGGCAGCCGGCCGACGTTCTCGTACGGGCCGAGGAGCAGCCCGGCCCGCACGAGCACCGACCGGTCCTCGCCGAAGGCGTCCAGGACGGCCAGTTCACCGCCCCGCTTGTCCTGCGGGTACGCGGTCTGTTCCGCGTCGGCCGACGCCCCCTCCACCACGGGCGCGTCCTCGCCGTACCCGGCGGGCGGCGCCCACGCGTACACCGAGCAGCTGGACACGTACACGTACCGGCGGGCGCGGCCCCGCAGCAGCCGCGCCGCGTCCCGTACCGCGTACGGCGCCGCCGACCAGGTGTCGACGACGACGTCCCACTCGCCCGGGTCCTCGGCGAGGGCGGTCAGCCCGTCGGGCGCGGTGCGGTCGCCGATCCACGACCGCACGCCCCGCCGCCCCCCCTGCCGGCCCCGCTTGTAGAAAGTTTCCACCCAACACCACCCCCGCGCCCCCGCCACAA
>NZ_JBEYZD010000105.1:0-1387 GCF_040645895.1 Streptomyces olindensis
CCGCGTACTGGTTGTACTCGGGTGTTCGCCCGGTGCGGCGAGAGTGCGTGCCGGGCGTCGCGGGGCAGGCGGGACTTTGCGGACACCCCCTAGGACACGTCCGTCACGCCCGGGGCGCCGGCGTCCGGGCCATGGTTCCTCGAAGACGACGGCGGTGTACGACGAACACACCGATCGGTGGGACGAGTTGCCGCCCCCGGAGGCCGGAGTGTCTGCGCACGGCCCTGTCACCCGGCCCGGAGGCCGAACAGCTCCGCCGCGTTGTCGTGGCACACGGCCCGCAGCCACTGCTGCCCGAGGCCGAGTCGCTCCAGGGCGTGGAGCTGGTGCAGGTAGCGGTAGGGGATGTTGGGGAAGTCCGAGCCGAGCAGGACGCGGTCGCCGAGCGCGGCGAGCCGGGGCAGGGCGCGGCGCGGGAACGGCATGAGTTCCTCGCCGAAGTCGGTGAACGCCATCGTCGTGTCCAGCCGCACCTCGTCGTACCGCTCGGCGAGGCCGAAGAACTCCTCGTACTCGGGCATGCCCATGTGCGCGACGATCAGCCGTAGCCTCGGGTGCCGCGCCAGCACCCGGGCGATGGGCTCGGGGCCGGTGTGCTTGCCGGGCGCGGGCCCGGAGCCGCAGTGCACCACCACGGGGATCCGGGCCTCGGCCAGCAGTCCCCAGGCCGGCTGGAGGAGTTCGTCGGCCGGGTCGTAGGCCCCCACCTGGACGTGCGCCTTGAACACGCGGGCGCCCGCTTCGACGGCCTCGCGGACGTAGTCCGCGACCCCCGGCTCGGGGAAGAGGGTGGCGGTGTGCAGGCAGTCGGGGGTGCGGCGGGCGAAGTCGACCGCCCATCCGTTGAGCCACGCGGCCATGCCCGGCTTGTGCGGGTAGAGCATCGAGGTGAAGGCCCGCACGCCGAACTCCCGCAGCAGGGCCGCTCGCTCCGCCTCCGCCGTCCGGTACGTGATCGGCCACTCCAGCCCGCCGACCAGCGGCCCGGCGGTGTCGAAGTAGTCCCAGACCTTGCGCAGGACCCGCTCGGGCATGAAGTGCGTGTGCACGTCGACCAGCCCCGGAAGCCCGAGCCGCCCCCAGAACCGCCGCACCTCACCGGCCTCCTCGGAGCCGCCGGCCGCCCCAGGCTGATCACTCATACCGCCACGATCGCCCCTGGGCGGGTGGGAGGGCGATCTCTTGGACAGACCTGACGATGAGGCTTCTGTCACACGACCCGCCCCATGTCCGGGCCCGATGGCGAAGCGCGAGGCCGATGGCAACGGCCCCGCCCCGGCCTCGAACGGCCCCCGTAGGCGACGCCCCTCACCCACCGCCGCCCCGCAGGCGCCGGATCACGACGCCGACCAACCACATCCCGGCCCGACGGGGCGCCGGAGGATGA